>NZ_JBSFOK010000012.1:0-189181 GCF_053587635.1 Streptomyces sp. NPDC003635
CGGTAACGTGTGGA
Organism: Streptomyces sp. NPDC003635; assembly: GCF_053587635.1. Taxonomy (NCBI): domain Bacteria; kingdom Bacillati; phylum Actinomycetota; class Actinomycetes; order Kitasatosporales; family Streptomycetaceae; genus Streptomyces; species Streptomyces sp. NPDC003635. Next base: position 15 of record NZ_JBSFOK010000012.1, read on the forward strand.
GTTGACCGGTACTAATAGGCCGAGGGCTTGTCCTCAGTTGCTCGCGTCCACTGTGTTGGTTCTGAAACCACGAACAGCCCCACGTTGCCACAACGTGGTGCGGCTGACAGTTTCATAGTGTTTCGGTGGTCATAGCGTGAGGGAAACGCCCGGTTACATTCCGAACCCGGAAGCTAAGCCTTACAGCGCCGATGGTACTGCAGGGGGGACCCTGTGGGAGAGTAGGACGCCGCCGAACAATTATTGAAAGGGTTGGATCCTGAACTTCGGTTCGGGGTCCAACCCTTTTTTGCTGTGCGTCACTTGAAGTTCACGTTGCGGAACCAACATCCCCCGCATGGGTACTGCTGCAATGCTCAGGGCCGCCGGGGTCGGAGTCGGTGACGAGGTCGTCGTGCCGGCCTTCGGGAACGCCGAGGTCGCCGAGGCCGTGGTCCTGGCCGGGGCGCTTCCGGTGTTCGCCGACATAGATCCGGTGACGTACTGCCTGGACGCCTCCCACGTCGAGGCTGTCGTCACCGCACGGACGGCGGCTGTCGTCGTCGTACATCGCTTCGGTCGGTTCGCCGATGTCGCGCGTTTGCACGGTGTCGGGCAGCGGCACGGGTTGCTCGTGCTGGAGCAGGGTGAGTCCGAGGCGCCGTACGACGAGATCGCTCAGCGGCGGCAGCGGGCCGGCTTTCTCGACGCGAAATTGAAGGGCGTGCGGACGCCCGACGGGGGTGACGGGCACACCTACCAGCAGTACGTCGTGCGCGTGCCCGGCAATGGGCGGCCTGACCGGGACGCCTTCGCCCGTGCCGTGCGGGCCCGCGGTGTCGACTGCAGGGTGCCGGTGAAGACGCCCGTGCACCGGCTGCCGGAGTTCCGTCGGTGTGTGTCCCTGCCGGAGACCGAGCGGGCCGCCGACGAGACGCTCACGCTGCCCGTGGACGCCGGGCTGACCAAGCGGGACATGCAGAGAATCGTCTCCGCGTGCAACGCCCTGGGTGGGCTGCTCCAGCCGGCCGGCTAGCGGTGGTTCGAACCACGCGCGAATTCAGGGTATGATCTACCTCGTTGCCGCGCGGGAAACCCCGCAGGGAACAGGCCCCTATAGCTCAGTCGGTAGAGCGTCTCCATGGTAAGGAGAAGGTCAACGGTTCGATTCCGTTTGGGGGCTCCACAGCACAAAGGCCCTCGCCCTTACGGGCGGGGGCCTTTCGCATGTGCTCGCTCAGTGCATGTGCTCGCTCAGTCCTTGTGGAGGCCGGGCACGCGCATCGCGAGGATCGCCATGTCGTCGGACGGAGCGTCCGAGGCGAAGCGCTCCACGGCACGCATGATGCGGGCGGCGACCGCGCCGGCCGTGAGGCCCGTACAGGTCGTCAGGACGTCGGTGAGGCCGTCGTCGCCCAGCATGCGGGTGCCCTCGCGGCGCTCGGTGACGCCGTCCGTGACGCACAGCAGGACGTCGCCGGGGTCGAGTGTCACCGTCTCCTCGTAGAGCTCCAGATCGTCCATCACGCCGAGCAGCGGCTGGGGTTCGGCGGCCGGTTCGACGGTGCCGTCCTGGCGCAGGCGGAGCGGGAGGGGGTGGCCCGCGCAGACCACCTTCAACTCGGCACTGCCGTCCTCCTGCGGGCGCAGCTCGCCGTAGAGGAGGGTCAGGAAGCGGCTGCGGGCGCCCTCGTCGAGGATCGCGGAGTTGAGGCGCTCGAGGACGGCCGGACCACTGAGGCCCTCGCGGGCGAGCAGGCGCAGGGCGTGCCGGGCGAGGCCTGTGACCGCCGCCGCGTTCGGGCCCGTACCGCAGACGTCGCCGATGGCGAAGCCGTAGGCGCCGTCGCTGATCGGGAACACGTCGTAGAAGTCGCCGCCGACTTCGTTGCCCTCGCCGGCCGCGCGGTAGATGACCTCGACCTCGACGCCGTCGATCTCGGGGAGTTCGGGCGGCAGCAGGCTGCGCTGGAGGGACTGGCTGATGGCCGTGCGCTCGGAGTAGAGGCGGGCGTTGTCGAGGGCGAGAGCGGCCCTTCGGGAGAGGTCCTCCGCCAACTCCAGGATCTCCTGGCGGAAGTGTTCGTCCGTGGGCTTGCCGAGGGTCAGCATGCCGATGACGCGGTTGCGGGCTACCAGGGGCAGTACGACCGTCTCGCCGCCCACCGCCGACGCGGTGGCCAGGGTCGGGCCGATGCCGGAGCTGACCCGGGGGAGCGGCTCGCCGAGGCCCAGGCTGCGCATGGAAGTGCGCAGCGCCGCCTGGTGGGCCGCCTCGGCGGGGGCCGACCAGATGCGGGCGCCCGGGGTGGGGACCGGGTCGGGCGGAGCGATCTTCGAGAGCAACGACTTGAGGCCGTCGATGAGTTCCTCGTCCTCGTGCAGGACGTACGACAGGTAGGGCTCGGAGGCCTGGTCCGCGATCGTGTAGACGGCGCACCAGGTGGCGAGGGTCGGGACCGTCATCTGGGCCATCAGGGCCAGGGTTTGATCGCGGTCCAGGGTGCCGGCGAGCAGGTCGGAGGCCTCGACCAGGAAGCTCAGCGAGCCGCGGCGCAGCCGCTCCAGTTCGCCGAGGCGGGCGGACTCCACGGCCAGCGCGATGCGGTCGGCGGCGAACTGCAGGCGCAGGGCCTCTTCGTTGGAGTATCTGTTCGGGGCCTCGGCGGCCACGCCGAGCGAGCCGGTGAGTCGGCCCTCGACCTTCAGGGGAACCGTGACGACCGAGCGCATGCCCGTGCCGCTCAGCAGCGGTACGGCGCCGGGGACCATGGTCAGGTCCTCGTGGACCGCCGGCATGCGGGCGGAGCCGTAGCGGCCGGGGCCGGCCTCGACGGGCACGCGCGCGAAGCGCTGGCGGGCGGAGGGTAGGCCGGTGGAGGCGCGGACCTCCAACTCGGTCTCGTCGTCGGTCGCGAGGAGCAGGAAGGCGGAGTCGCCGTCGAGCATGTCGCGGGCGCGCTCCACCGTGCGCTGGAGGAGGCCGTCCAGGTCGTCCGGGGCCGGGGAGCCGATGAACACCTCGAAGGGGTCGGTGCTCTGGCCCTCGCCGGAACCGCCGGCGTCGGAGGCCGGCATGCGCATCGGCGTCTGCAGGACCGCGCGCTCGTGGTCCCGGACGAGCAGGCAGACCGTGGACGGTTCGCCGTCGGTGTCACGGACGCGGAGGTGGGAGGCGTACACCGGGGTCACCCGGCCGCTGGCGCCGCGGATGCCGTAGCTGCCCTCCCAGCGGGAGAGCTGGAGGGCCTCCGCGATGCCGGTGCTGGTGCCGGGGGTGTGCGGCCAGGCGGCGAGGTCGGTGAGGGGCTTGCCGGTGACCTGCTCGGCGGGGTAGCCGAAGAGTTCCTCGGCGTCCTCGTTCCACGCCGAGATGGAGCCCGTACGGTCGATCTGGACCACGGCGACGCGGACCCGGCTGTCGGCGAGCGGGAGGAGGTCGGCGGGGAGGGGCGGGCCGGCGGCGCGGGTGCCCACCGGGCGCTCGGGGAGGTCGAGTTGGAACCAGACCTGCTTGTGCGTGGGCGTGTAGTCCACGCCCCAGTGGCCGGCCAGGGCCGCGCACAGCTGGAGGCCGCGGCCGCCTTCGCGGTCGGGGCTGCCCATGTTGACGGCCGTGCCCTGGAGCGGGATCTCGCGCTCCGGATAGCGGTCGGCGACCTCGATCCGTACGCCTTCCTCGGAGCGCAGGCACAGGACGTCGGCGGAGGTGCCGGCGTGGACCACGGCGTTGGTCACCAGCTCGCTGGTGAGGACCACGGCGTCGTCGACGATGTCGGCGAAGCCCCAGCCCTGGAGGGTGTCGCGGACGAAGGAGCGGGCGCTCGCGACCGATCGCCCGACGGGCTCGAAGCTGGCGGCCGCGCGCGCGGTGATCACAGAACTCCTCGACCGGTTGTCGGCGTGCTGGGCTCCCCGGCTGACCGGCTCCTGCCGCTGGTGCGGCAGGCCGTCCGTCGGCCGGGGGTCCGAGGGCTGCTCCCCCGGGATCAGTCCGGTGGTCATGTTGCGGCCGCCCCTCCGATGCCCGCTCGTATCCGTGCCACCGCCCTAGCCGGACGGACCGGTGCGGCTGGACAGCCGCATGCAAGGTTACTTACCTTCGCCGTCCACGAGGATGCCGGTCTGCAGTGTTTCCGCCCGGAGGGTGTGCGGACCGTGTGCGAAGCTGCCGAACTGTTATGGCCGGGTTCAGCCGGGGTGAAACACTGGGCAAGCTTCTTGTGAAGGTGTGGGCAGGCCGAGTGCCCGCCGCTGAGGGCGGGCAGCAGCACCTGATGCGGCCTGTTGCATCCGGCAGAAATACTCGGTGGTAACCGGTACGCCGTTGAGGAGTGCCGGGAGCACGGCAGTGACGGTCGACCCCTGCGGGAGGGACACAGTGGAGTCTGGCGCAGCGACGCGGGGCACGAAGACGCGCGCGAAAGGCGGACAGTCCCTGATGAACCAACGCAAACCGCGTGGCGGGACCACCGCGGTGGACACGGCCGCGCTGAACCGGCTCCTGGCGGCCCTCGTCTCCATGCGGGACGGGAACTTCCGCAAGCGGCTCACGGTCTCCGGCGACGGCGTGATGTCCGAGATCGCGGCCGTGTTCAACGAGGTGGCCGACCGCAATCTGCATCTGACCGGTGAGCTGTCGCGGGTACGGCGCATGGTGGGCCGTGAGGGCAAGCTCACGGAACGGCTGGAAACAGGCGCCTGCGAGGGCTCCTGGGCGGCCGCCGTCGACAACTCCAACGCCCTGGTCGACGACCTCGTACGGCCGGTCTCCGAGGTCGGCCGGGTGCTCTCGGCGGTGGCGGAGGGTGATCTGTCGCCGCGCATGGAGTTGCGGACGCAGGCGCCGGACGGGACCGGGCATCCGCTGCGCGGGGAGTTCCTGAAGGTCGGCCGTACCGTCAACAATCTGGTGGACCAGCTGTCCACCTTCACCGACGAGGTCACGCGCGTGGCCAGCGAGGTGGGTACCGAGGGCAAGCTGGGCGGGCAGGCACGCGTGCGTGGCATGTCGGGTTCGTGGAAGGACCTCACGGACTCCGTCAACACGATGGCGTACCGGCTGACCGCGCAGGTGCGGGACATCGCGCTGGTGACCACGGCGGTCGCCAAGGGGGATCTGTCCCGGAAGGTCACGGTTCATGTGGCCGGCGAGATGCTGGAGCTGAAGAACACCGTCAACACGATGGTGGACCAGCTGTCGTCGTTCTCCTCCGAGGTGACCCGGGTCGCCCGCGAGGTGGGCACCGAGGGAGAGCTGGGCGGTCAGGCGCAGGTGCCCGGTGTGGCGGGTGTGTGGAAGGACCTCACCGATTCGGTGAACCTGATGGCCGGCAACCTCACGGCCCAGGTGCGCGGGATCTCGCAGGTCACCACCGCGGTCGCCAACGGTGATCTGTCGCAGAAGGTGACCGTGTCGGCACGCGGCGAGGTCGCGCAGCTCGCGGACACCATCAACCAGATGACCGAGACGCTGCGGATCTTCGCGGACGAGGTCACGCGCGTGGCCAACGAGGTCGGTGCCGAGGGCCGGCTCGGCGGCCAGGCCAATGTGCCGGGCGCCGCGGGCACGTGGAAGGACCTGACGGACTCCGTCAACACGGTGTTCCGGAATCTGACGATCCAGGTGCGGGACATCGCCGCGGTGACGACTGCGGTGGCCAACGGCGACCTCTCGCAGAAGGTCACCGTCGACGTGGCCGGCGAGATGCTGGAGCTGAAGAACACCGTCAACGGCATGGTGGACCAGTTGTCGTCCTTCGGTTCCGAGGTCACCCGGGTGGCCCGGGAGGTCGGTGTCGAGGGTGAGCTGGGCGGGCAGGCGCAGGTGCCCGGGGCCGCGGGGACCTGGAAGGACCTGACGGACTCCGTCAACACCGCGTTCCGCAACCTCACCGGGCAGGTGCGCAACATCGCCCAGGTGACGACTGCGGTGGCCAACGGTGACCTCTCGCAGAAGGTCACGGTGGACGTCTCCGGCGAGATGCTCCAGCTGAAGAACACCGTGAACACGATGGTCGACCAGCTCTCGGCCTTCGCCGACCAGGTGACCCGGATGGCCCGGGACGTGGGCACGGAGGGCCGCCTCGGCGGGCAGGCGGTCGTCCCGGGGGTGTCGGGGACCTGGAAGGAGCTCACCGACTCCGTCAACTTCATGGCCGGCAACCTGACCTCGCAGGTGCGGCAGATCGCCCAGGTGACCACGGCGGTGGCCCGGGGTGACCTCTCGCAGAAGATCGACGTCGACGCGCGCGGCGAGATCCTGGAGCTGAAGAACACCATCAACACGATGGTCGACCAGCTGTCCGGGTTCGCCGAGCAGGTGACCCGGGTGGCCCGGGAGGTGGGCACCGAGGGGCGCCTCGGCGGGCAGGCGCAGGTGCCCGGCGTGGCCGGTGTGTGGCGCGACCTGACCGACTCCGTGAACGGCATGGCCGGCAACCTCACCGCCCAGGTGCGCAACATCGCGCAGGTCGCCACGGCCGTGGCCCGCGGTGACCTGTCCCAGAAGATCACCGTGGACGCGCGCGGCGAGATCCTGGAGCTGAAGAACACGCTGAACACGATGGTCGACCAGCTCTCCTCCTTCGCGGAGGAGGTCACGAGGGTCGCCCGTGAGGTGGGTACCGAGGGCCAGCTGGGCGGTCAGGCCGAGGTGCAGGGGGTCTCCGGCACCTGGAAGGACCTCACCCAGTCCGTGAACTTCATGGCCAACAACCTGACCATCCAGGTGCGCAACATCGCCGAGGTCACGACCGCGGTGGCCAAGGGTGACCTGTCCAAGAAGATCACCGTCGACGCCAAGGGCGAGATCCTCGAGCTGGTCACCACCGTGAACACGATGGTCGACCAGCTGTCGTCCTTCGCCGAACAGGTGACCCGCGTGGCCCGTGAGGTGGGCACCGAGGGCATCCTGGGCGGCCAGGCACACGTGCCGGGTGTCACCGGCATCTGGAAGGACCTCAGCGACAACGTCAACCTGATGGCCAAGAACCTGACCGTGCAGGTGCGGAACATCTCCCAGGTCGCGGCGGCCGTCGCCAACGGCGACCTGACCCGGACGGTGACGATCGAGGCGCGCGGCGAGGTCGCGCAGCTCGCGGACACCTTCAACACCATGGTGAAGACGCTGAGTTCGTTCGCCGACCAGGTCACCAAGGTGGCCCGTGAGGTGGGCACGGACGGCATCCTGGGCGGCCAGGCGCGGGTGCCGGGCGTGGCCGGTACGTGGAAGGACCTCACCGAGTCGGTGAACCAGATGGCGTCCAACCTGACCGGTCAGGTGCGGAACATCGCCATGGTCACCACCGCCATCGCCAAGGGCGACCTGACCAAGAAGATCGACATCGACGCGCGGGGCGAGATCCTCGAACTGAAGACAACCATCAACACGATGGTCGACCAGCTCTCCTCCTTCGCCGAGGAGGTCACCCGGGTCGCCCGCGAGGTGGGCACCGAGGGCCAGCTCGGCGGCCAGGCACGCGTGCGTGACGTCGACGGCACCTGGCGGGACCTGACCGAGTCCGTGAACGAGATGGCCGGGAACCTCACCCGGCAGGTGCGTGCCATCGCGCGCGTGGCGACCGCGGTGACCCGCGGTGACCTGAACCTGAAGATCGACGTCGACGCGTCCGGCGAGATCTCGGAACTCCAGGACTACATCAACAAGATGATCGCCAACCTGCGCGACACCACGATCGCCAACAAGGAGCAGGACTGGCTCAAGGGCAACCTCGCCCGGATCTCCGCGCTGATGCAGGGCCGCCGGGACCTGCAGGACGTCGCCTCGCTGATCATGAGCGAGCTGACCCCGGTGGTCTCCGCGCAGCACGGCGCGTTCTTCCTGGCGATGCCCGACGCGAGCCATGGCGGCGAGGACCAGTACGAGCTGCGGATGCTGGGCAGTTACGGCTACTCGATGGGCTCCATGCCGACGTCGTTCCGGCCGGGTGAGGCGCTCGTCGGTACGGCCGCGCAGGAGAAGCGCACGATCCTGGTGGAGAACGCGCCCAGCGGCTATCTGAAGATCTCCTCCGGGCTGGGCGAGGCCCCGCCCGCGCAGGTCATCGTGTTGCCGGTGCTCTTCGAGGGCAAGGTGCTCGGCGTGATCGAGCTGGCCTCCTTCACGCCGTTCACGCAGATCCAGAAGGACTTCCTCAACCAGATCGCGGAGATGATCGCGACCAGCGTCAACACCATCTCCGTCAACACCAAGACCGAGGTGCTGCTCAAGCAGTCGCAGGAGCTGACCGAGCAACTCCAGGAGCGTTCGGCCGAGTTGGAGAACCGGCAGAAGGCCCTCCAGGCGTCCAACGCCGAGCTGGAGGAGAAGGCCGAGCTGCTGGCCCAGCAGAACCGCGACATCGAGGTGAAGAACACCGAGATCGAGGAGGCGCGGCAGGTCCTGGAGGAGCGCGCCGAGCAGCTCGCGGTGTCGATGCGCTACAAGAGCGAGTTCCTGGCCAACATGTCGCACGAGCTGCGCACGCCGCTCAACTCGCTGCTGATCCTGGCCAAGTTGCTCGCCGACAACGCCGAGGGCAACCTCTCCCCGAAGCAGGTCGAGTTCGCCGAGACCATCCACGGCGCCGGTTCCGACCTGCTCCAGCTGATCAACGACATCCTCGACCTGTCCAAGGTCGAGGCGGGCAAGATGGACGTCTCCCCGACGCGTATCGCCCTCGTGCAGCTCGTGGACTACGTGGAGGCCACCTTCCGGCCGCTGACCGCGGAGAAGGGCCTGGACCTGTCGGTGCGGGTCTCGCCGGAGCTGCCCGCCACGCTGCACACCGACGAGCAGCGCCTGCTCCAGGTGCTGCGCAACCTGCTGTCCAACGCGGTGAAGTTCACCGACTCCGGCTCGGTGGAGCTGGTGATCCGGCCGGCCGGGGCGGACGTTCCGGTGGCGATCCGGGAGCAGCTGCTGGAGACCGGCTCGCTGCGGGACGCGGACGCCGATCTCATCGCGTTCTCGGTGACCGACACCGGCATCGGCATCGCCGCGAGCAAGATGCGGGTGATCTTCGAGGCGTTCAAACAGGCCGACGGCACGACCAGCCGCAAGTACGGCGGTACGGGACTGGGGTTGTCGATCTCCCGGGAGATCGCGCAGCTGCTGGGCGGCGAGATCCACGCGCAGAGCGAGCCGGGACGCGGCTCGACCTTCACGCTGTATCTGCCGCTGCACCCGAGCGAGCTGCCGCCGCAGGGCTACCACCAGCAGCCCATGCCCGCCCTGGAGGCCGGTGACCTGGTGGCGTCGGCCGTGGAGCTGTCCGAGCTGTCGGACGTGGAGATCGAGACACCGGCCGAGGTGAAGTCGTACCAGGAGACCCAGAACGGTGCCGCCGCGCTCTTCCGGCGCCGCCGCAGGCCCGCGGCCGAGCTGGAGCAGCGGTCGGCGCAGGTGGAGCAGTGGCCGACGGTGGAGCGGGAGCCGGCGCCGCAGGGGCGCCGGGGCATCCGCTTCGGGGGCGAGAAGGTGCTGATCGTCGACGACGACATCCGCAACGTCTTCGCGCTCACCAGCGTCCTGGAGCAGCACGGCCTGTCGGTGCTGTACGCCGAGAACGGGCGTGAGGGCATCGAGGTGCTGGAGCAGCACGACGACGTGGCGGTCGTGCTGATGGACATCATGATGCCCGAGATGGACGGGTACGCGACGACCACGGCGATCCGCCGGATGCCGCAGTTCGCCGGGCTGCCGATCATCGCGCTGACCGCCAAGGCGATGAAGGGCGACCGGGAGAAGGCGATCGAGTCGGGTGCCTCCGACTACGTGACCAAGCCGGTCGACCCCGACCATCTGCTGTCGGTGATGGACCAGTGGATGCGGGAGGAGTGACGGGACCGGCCGGGCGCCGCCCGGCCCCCGTGTGCGGGCTTCGTACGGGGTTCGTACGAGCCTCGTGACCAGGCCCGTACGGGGCCCTGAGGGCACCTACGGTGTTCACGCGGAGTTGCTGACTCAGTGTGCGCGACGCCGTGTAGAAGTACGGGATTCGGGGAACCTTCTGGTCTCCCGCTACGTTTCTGCTACGTGCACAGTGACATCGCGGTGACAGGGTGTGGCGACAGGCGGGGTGCGGCTACCATGACCGGCACGAGGACGGGCGGCGCAAGGGAGTCGTCCCCTGGGGCGGCGCCCGTCGGTGCTTTCCCAAGTCCTGCGGACAGGGGAGGCCCCATGCCGGGGCGAGGAGGGCGGGCCATGGTGCAGAAGGCCAAGATCCTCCTGGTCGATGACCGGCCGGAGAATCTGCTCGCGCTGGAGGCGATCCTCTCTGCGCTCGATCAGACCCTGGTGCGGGCATCGTCCGGGGAGGAAGCGCTCAAAGCGCTGCTCACGGACGACTTCGCGGTCATCCTGCTGGACGTCCAGATGCCGGGCATGGACGGATTCGAAACCGCCGCCCACATCAAGCGGCGGGAGCGGACCCGGGACATCCCGATCATCTTCCTCACCGCGATCAACCACGGTCCGCACCACACCTTCCGCGGGTATGCCGCGGGGGCGGTGGACTACATCTCCAAGCCCTTCGACCCGTGGGTGCTGCGGGCGAAGGTCTCGGTCTTCGTCGAGCTGTACATGAAGAACTGCCAGCTCCGGGAGCAGGCGGCGCTGCTGCGGCTGCAGTTGGAGGGCGGCGGCAAGAGCGCGGGCGCCGAGACGAAGGAACCGGCGGGACTGCTGGCCGAACTCTCCGCGCGGCTCGCGGCGGTCGAGGAGCAGGCCGAGGCGCTGTCCAAGCAGCTCGACGACGAGTCGGCGGACGCGGCGGCGGTCGCCACGGCGGCTCATCTGGAGCGCAAACTCACCGGACTGCGGCGTGCGCTGGACGCGTTGGAGCCGGGCGCCGGCAACCAGTCCTCGGTGTCCTCGCCGAACTGACTCCCGTGTGAGGCGCGTTGGAGATGACCTTTTTGTGAACGCGCGTCAGTTCAGCGCCGCCGTAACGGCGACACGAACGGGTGAAGCGGTGGGCGCGCGTGTCCCCCGTGGCCTCCACCGGTAATCTCACACCCATGGCCTCACGTCCCTCCGCAGCCAAGAAGCAGCCCGCGAAGAAGGCGGCCGCTCCCGCGAAGGGTCCGGTGAAGAAGGCCGCTGCCAAAAAGGCTCCCGCGAAGAAGGCTCCCGCCAGGAAGGCCGTGGCGAAGAAGCCCGCGCCCAAGCCGGCCCCGAGCCCCACCGGGGGTGTCTACCGGCTGGTGCGTGCCGTCTGGCTCGGCCTCGCGCACGCCGTCGGCGCCGTGTTCCGAGGGATAGGGCAGGGCGCCAAGAACCTCGATCCGGCCCACCGCAAGGACGGCATCGCGCTGCTGCTCCTCGGGCTCGGTCTGATCGTCGCCGCGGGCACCTGGTCCAATCTGCGCGGTCCCGTCGGCGATCTGGTCGAGATCATCGTCACCGGCGCCTTCGGGCGGCTCGATCTGCTGGTGCCGATCCTGCTCGGGGTGATCGCGGCCCGGTTCATCCGGCACCCGGAGAAACCGGAAGCCAACGGCCGTATCGTGATCGGCCTGTCCGCGCTCGTCATCGGCGTCCTCGGCCAGGTGCACATCGCCTGCGGCTCGCCCGCCCGCAGCGACGGCATGCAGGCGATAAGGGACGCCGGCGGCCTCATCGGCTGGAGCGCGGCGACGCCTCTGACGTACGCGATGGGCGAGGTTCTCGCCGTACCGATGCTGGTCCTGCTCACGATCTTCGGGCTCCTGGTCGTCACGGCCACCCCGGTCAACGCCATCCCGCAGCGGCTGCGGCTGCTCGGGGTGCGGCTCGGGGTGCTGCACGATCCCGCGGTGGACGAGTTCGCCGAGTTCGGCGACGACGACGAGCGCTACGACGAACAGTGGCGTGAGGCGCTGCCCGCGCGTGGTCGTCGGCGTCGGCCCGAGCCCGAGTCCTACGACCCCGACGGCGCCGAGCAGGAGGCGCTCTCGCGGCGTCGGGGGCGGCCCCGGCGCTCCGCCGTGCCCCAGCCCGACATGAGCCGTCCCATGGACGCCGTGGACGTCGCCGCCGCGGCCGCCGCAGCCCTCGACGGCGCGGTGCTGCACGGCATGCCGCCCTCGCCGATCGTCGCCGACCTCACCCAGGGCGTGAGCGTCGGGGACCGCGAGGAGACCACGCCCACACCGACTCCGACGCCCGTACCGGCCGCGCGGCCGGCTCGGCAGGAGAAGCTGAAGGCCGAGGTCGCCGACCTCACCAAGCCCGCCCCCGAGGCCCCCACGGACCTGCCGCCGCGCGCCGAGCAGCTCCAGCTGTCCGGTGACATCACGTACGCGCTGCCCTCACTGGACCTCCTCACGCGCGGGGGCCCCGGCAAGGCGCGCAGCGCGGCCAACGACGCCGTCGTCGCCTCGCTCACCAACGTCTTCATGGAGTTCAAGGTCGACGCGGCCGTCACGGGCTTCACGCGCGGGCCGACGGTGACGCGCTACGAGGTGGAGCTCGGCCCCGCCGTGAAGGTCGAGCGGATCACCGCGCTGACCAAGAACATCGCGTACGCCGTGGCCAGCCCGGACGTGCGGATCATCTCGCCGATCCCCGGCAAGTCGGCCGTGGGCATCGAGATCCCGAACACCGACCGGGAGATGGTCAACCTCGGTGACGTGCTCCGGCTCGCCGCCGCGGCCGAGGACGACCATCCGATGCTGGTGGCCTTCGGCAAGGACGTCGAGGGCGGCTACGTCATGCACAACCTGGCGAAGATGCCGCACATGCTCGTCGCCGGGGCCACCGGATCGGGTAAGTCGTCCTGCATCAACTGCCTGATCACCTCGATCATGGTCCGCGCCACCCCTGAGGACGTCCGGATGGTCCTCGTCGACCCCAAGCGGGTCGAGCTGACCGCCTACGAGGGCATCCCGCACCTCATCACGCCGATCATCACCAACCCCAAGCGGGCCGCGGAAGCGCTCCAGTGGGTCGTACGGGAGATGGATCTGCGCTACGACGACCTCGCGGCGTACGGCTACCGGCACATCGACGACTTCAACCAGGCGATAAGGGACGGCAAGGTCAAGCCGCCGGAGGGCAGCGAGCGCGAGCTCCAGCCGTATCCCTATCTGCTGGTGATCGTGGACGAGCTCGCCGACCTGATGATGGTGGCGCCGCGCGACGTCGAGGACGCGATCGTGCGCATCACGCAGCTCGCGCGCGCGGCCGGCATCCACCTGGTGCTGGCCACGCAGCGGCCGTCGGTCGACGTCGTCACCGGTCTGATCAAGGCGAACGTGCCCTCCCGGCTCGCCTTCGCCACCTCCTCGCTCGCCGACTCGCGCGTCATCCTCGACCAGCCCGGCGCCGAGAAGCTGATCGGCAAGGGCGACGGGCTGTTCCTGCCGATGGGCGCGAACAAGCCCACCCGAATGCAGGGCGCCTTCGTGACCGAGGAGGAGGTCGCGGCGGTCGTCCAGCACTGCAAGGACCAGATGGCGCCGGTCTTCCGGGACGACGTCACCGTGGGCACCAAGCAGAAGAAGGAGATCGACGAGGACATCGGCGACGACCTGGACCTGCTGTGCCAGGCGGCCGAACTGGTCGTCTCCACCCAGTTCGGCTCCACCTCGATGCTCCAGCGCAAGCTGCGGGTCGGGTTCGCGAAGGCGGGGCGGCTGATGGACCTGATGGAGTCGCGGAACATCGTCGGGCCGAGTGAGGGCTCCAAGGCTCGTGATGTTCTTGTGAAACCTGACGAACTGGACGGAGTGCTCGCCCAGATCCGCGGGGAGGCTTGAGGAAAGTCCCTTGCGGGCGGGCCAGGCGATGCCTGATCGTGACTCACCCGTAAGGGATCATTGAGCAACCGTTTCCCTTCGGCGTACGTCAAGTTGAGGGAAGCGAAAAGCTCCTGCCCCACCATCGGTGTGACCGGCCATACCGATGGCGTACAAAGTCCTACCGCCCGGTTGCCCCACCCTTTCGCACCCCCCCTAGACTGAACCTCCAGCACAGGCGGCTACACGCTCGAAAGGCGCCCCCGTGTCCATCGGCAACTCCCCTGAAGACGAGCGTCCGTTCGAAGACGTTTCCGACGAAGCCCGCCTCTCCGTCGGCCGGGCCCTGCAGCAGGCGCGCGTCGCTGCGGGGCTGACCGTCGACGACGTCAGTAACGCCACCCGGGTCCGCCTGCCCATCGTGCACGCCATCGAGGCGGACGACTTCGGTCCCTGTGGCGGCGACGTGTACGCCCGGGGCCACATCCGAACCCTGGCCAAGGCCGTCGGCATCGATCCGGCGCCGCTGATCGCCCAGTACGACGCGGACCACGGCGGGCGCCCGGCGCCTACCCCCGCGGCCCCGCTGTTCGAGGCGGAGCGCATCCGCCCTGAGCGGCGCGGCCCGAACTGGACCGCGGCGATGGTCGCCGCGATCGTCGCCGTGGTCGGCTTCGTCGGCTTCACCGCGTTCAAGGGTGACGACGAGGGCGGCGCGGCCTCGGTCGCCGAGGGCGCCTCGCCCTCGACCAGCAAGCCCGCCACGTCCAAGCCCAAGAACGAGAAGCCCGAGGACCCGAAGCCGGAACCGTCCGACAGTGCCATCGCCGCGGCGCCCCAGGACAAGGTCACGGTCCGGGTCAGCGCCACGGACGGCAAGAGCTGGATCTCCGCCAAGGACCGGAACGGCCGGCTCCTCTTCGACGGGCTGCTCGAGCAGGGCGACTCCAAGACCTTCCAGGACAGCGAGAAGATCAACCTCATCCTCGGCGACGCCGGCGCGATCCAGCTCTACGTCAACGGCAAGAAGATCGACGACGACTGGCAGCCCGGGGCCGTGGAGCGCCTGACGTACACGAAGGGCGACCCGCAGGTCGGCTGAGACGGGCGCATTACGTGCGGGGTTGGCCGATCATGGCCAACCCCGTCGACGTTGGGTGTCAGTGAGACAAAGTAGTCTTGAGCCCATGCCTGAACGCCGTACCGTCGCACTCGTCACTCTTGGCTGCGCCCGTAACGAGGTGGACTCGGAGGAGCTCGCAGGCCGTTTGGAGGCGGACGGCTGGGACCTCGTCGAGGACGCCTCCGACGCGGATGTCGCCGTCGTCAACACCTGTGGCTTCGTCGACGCCGCCAAGAAGGACTCCGTGGACGCCCTGCTGGAGGCCAATGACCTCAAGGGGCACGGAAGAACCCAGGCGGTGGTGGCGGTCGGCTGCATGGCCGAGCGGTACGGCAAGGAACTCGCCGAGGCCCTTCCCGAGGCCGACGGCGTGCTCGGCTTCGACGACTACTCGAACATCTCCGACCGCCTCCAGACCATCCTGAACGGCGGCATCCACGCCTCGCACACCCCGCGCGACCGGCGCAAGCTGCTGCCGATCAGCCCGGCCGACCGGCAGGAGTCGGCCGCCGAGGTGGCACTGCCCGGGCATGCCCCGGTGGACCTCCCGGATGGCCTCGCGCCCGCCTCGGGGCCCCGTGCGCCCCTGCGCCGACGGCTCGACGGCGCCCCCGTCGCCTCGGTGAAGCTCGCCTCCGGCTGCGACCGGCGCTGCTCCTTCTGCGCCATCCCGTCCTTCCGCGGCTCCTTCATCTCGCGTCGGCCCAGCGATGTGCTGAACGAGACGCGCTGGCTGGCCGAGCAGGGCGTCAAGGAGGTCATGCTGGTCTCCGAGAACAACACCTCCTACGGCAAGGACCTCGGCGACATCCGGCTGCTGGAGTCGCTGCTGCCCGAGCTGGCCGAGGTGGACGGCATCGAGCGGGTGCGCGTCAGCTACCTCCAGCCGGCCGAGATGCGCCCCGGGCTGATCGACGTCCTCACCGGCACGCCCAAGGTCGTGCCCTACTTCGACCTCTCCTTCCAGCACTCCGCCCCCGACGTGCTGCGCGCGATGCGCCGCTTCGGTGACACCGACCGCTTCCTGGAGCTGCTCGACACCATCCGGAGCAAGGCCCCCGAGGCGGGCGTGCGCTCCAACTTCATCGTGGGCTTCCCCGGCGAGTCCGAGGCGGACCTGGCCGAGCTGGAGCGTTTCCTCAACCACGCGCGGCTGGACGCCATCGGCGTCTTCGGCTACTCCGACGAGGAGGGGACCGAAGCGGCGACCTACGAGCACAAGCTCGACGTGGACGTCGTCGCCGAGCGCCTCGCCCGGGTCTCCCGGCTGGCCGAGCAGCTCGTCTCGCAGCGGGCCGAGGAGCGCATGGGCGAGACCGTGCGGGTGCTCGTGGAGTCCATCGACGAGGAGGGCGTGTACGGCCGTGGCGAGCACCAGGCGCCGGAGACGGACGGCCAGGTGCTGCTCACGAGCGGCGCGGGCCTGAGTGTCGGTCGTATCGTCGAGGCGAAGGTGGTCGGCACCGAGGGTGTCGATCTCGTGGCCGAGCCGCTCGAGGGCTCGCTCGTACCTGGTGAGGAGGCGGCCAGATGACGGGAGTCCCGGCGTCCGCCGCGGGCGGCTCCGCCAAGGCGACGCCTGCCGCCTCCGGTGAGACGGGGGGCGCGAAGCCGGTCCGGGGCGGGAAGATCGCGGCGGCGGCCGTCAACCAGGCCAGCGTCTGGAACATCGCCAATCTGCTGACCATGCTCCGGCTGCTGCTCGTGCCGGCCTTCGTCGCGCTGATGCTGGCCGACGGCGGTTATGACCCGGCGTGGCGTTCGCTCGCCTGGGCGGCTTTCGCCATCGCCATGATCACCGACCTGTTCGACGGTCACCTGGCGCGGACGTACAACCTGGTCACCGACTTCGGGAAGATCGCCGACCCCATCGCCGACAAGGCGATCATGGGAGCGGCGCTGATCTGTCTGTCCGCGCTCGGTGATCTGCCGTGGTGGGTGACCGCGGTGATCCTCGGCCGGGAACTCGGCATCACCCTGATGCGTTTTCTCGTCATTCGGTACGGCGTCATCCCGGCGAGCCGGGGCGGCAAGCTCAAGACGCTCACCCAGGGCGTGGCCGTGGGGATGTACATCCTGGCACTGACGGGGTGGCTGGCCACTCTGAGGTGGTGGGTGATGGCTGCGGCGGTGGTTCTGACCGTGGTGACCGGCCTTGACTATGTAAGACAGGCCATTGTGCTGCGCAGACAGGGAATCGCGGAGCGCGCGGCCGCGTCGGAGGAGACGGAAGCGTGAGTTCCCCGGCCGCCGACGTGGTGCGACTACTGACCGTGAGGGGCGAGACCCTCGCCGTGGCGGAGTCGCTCACTGGTGGCCTTGTTGCGGCGGAAATCACAGCGGCCCCTGGGGCGTCCAAGGCCTTCCGGGGTTCGGTGACCGCCTACGCCACCGAGGTCAAGCACCGGATGCTGGGCGTCGACGCCACCTTGCTGGAGCGGCGCGGAGCGGTGGATCCGCAGGTAGCGGCCGAGATGGCGGCCGGCGTACGCAAGGCGCTGGACGCCGACTGGGGGATCGCGACGACCGGCGTCGCGGGGCCCGAGGAGCAGGACGGACAGCCCGTCGGAACCGTTTACGTGGCCGTGGACGGGCCCTCGGAGGCGGATTCCGGATCCGCCGGTGGCGGGAAAGTGGCCTCGCTGCGGTTGAACGGCGACCGGGCGGAAATTCGTATGGAGAGTGTACGGAGCGTACTCGCGTTGCTCCTTCAGCAGCTTGCGAGCGAACAGACCGGGAATGAGCGGGCACAGGATACGGAACAGAACGGGGGGTTTTGATGTTTGCAGCCCTGAGTGAACACGACATCGCTCCCCGCACGGCCGCAGCGCGAGGCGGTACGGTGGGGCGTGAAGGATGCGGCTACGCGGTCCGAGGAGGGAGCCACCGATGATTCTGCTCCGTCGCCTGCTGGGTGACGTGCTGCGTCGGCAGCGCCAGCGCCAGGGCCGTACTCTGCGCGAAGTCTCCTCGTCCGCCCGAGTTTCGCTCGGCTATCTCTCCGAGGTGGAGCGGGGGCAGAAGGAGGCTTCCTCCGAGCTGCTCTCCGCCATCTGCGACGCGCTGGACGTACGGATGTCCGAGCTCATGCGGGAAGTGAGCGACGAGCTCGCCCTCGCCGAGCTGGCCCAGTCTGCTGCGGCCACCCCCAGTGAGCCCGTGCCCACGTCGGTCCGACCGATGCTGGGTTCCGTTTCGGTGACCGGTGTGCCACCGGAACGGGTGACGATCAAGGCGCCCGCGGAAGCTGTGGACGTGGTCGCCGCGTGAGTCCCACCCGTGGGGCTCCCGAGTTGATCATGCGCTGAGGACGTGTGCGAAGCCCCGGCCGGGGTTTCTCCAGATGCTCTGGAGAGGCGACGGCCGGGGCTTTCGTGCATCGTGGAGGGCGTTGGTACTCGGGGCCGGCCCACCGAACGGAGCATGTGGATGTACGTCGTGAAGAGTCCGTTGTCCGACGCCGACCTGAAGACCGTGTCCGAGGCGCTGCAAGGCGCGCTCGTCGACCTCGTGGACCTCGCCCTGGTGGCGAAGCAGATCCACTGGAACGTGGTCGGGCCCCGCTTCCGTACCGTGCATCTTCAGCTCGACGAAGTGGTCGCCCTCGCACGGACGCACGCGGACACCGTGGCCGAGCGCTCCTCGGCGCTGGGGGTCCCGCCCGACGGGCGTGCCGCGACCGTGGCCGCCCAGAGCGGCATCGGAGCCGTGCCCGACGGCTGGGTCAAGGACGGGGACGCGGTCGGCACGCTGGTGGCGGCACTCGGCGCGGTCATCACCCGGATGAGGCAGCGGATCGCCGTGACCGGCGATCCGGACCCGGTGACCCAGGACCTCCTGATCGGGCTCACCGGCGATCTCGAGAAGCACCACTGGATGTTCCAGGCCGAGAACGGCTGATGTGCGCGGTGCTTCCGTGTGCCGTCGGTGCGCCCTCGTGGTGGCCGGGGCGGTGATCTAGCTTCGGCTGCCTCGGCACGCCGCCGCGGGCCGTTTCGGCATCCGGCCGGGGCTGATGTGGCATCCGGCCGGGGTGGCTGCTGCGGCAGCGGGCCGGGGGTGCTGTGGCGTTCGGCCTGGGCTGCTGTGGCATCGGGCCGGGGCTGCTGCGCGTTCGGGCATTCGCGCCTGCGGGCGTTCGGCATTTCGGGCTGGAGGTGGCGCTCATGGTGGGGATAGCGCGCTGGGGGGCTGCGCTCGGGCTCGGGGCGCTGTGGTGGTGGGCCGTGCTGCGGCTCGCCGTCGCGCCGGACGCCGGGATGGTCGAGGGGGCGGTGGCCGCCGGGGGATGGGGGCTGAGCCTGCTTCCCGTGCATTGCGTGCCGAAGGCGCGGGCCGCCGGGGCCCTGGCCGCCGGGCGGTGGGGGCAGGCGTGGCGGACGGCCCGTGTCACCACGGCATCGCCACACCCCCGTTCGGACGCAGAATCTGACCCGTCGTGAAGGACGAGGCGTCCGAGGCCAGATAGAGCACGGCGTGGGCGACGTCCTCCGGTTCGCCTACCCGGCCGAGGGGCGCCATCCGGGTCATGAGCGCCTCGGTGTGCGCCTGTGCCTCGTCGTCGTGACGGTCCGTCATGGGCGTACGGATCCAGCCCGGTGCCACGGCGTTGACGCGGATGCCGTGCCGGCCCACCTCGGTCGCGAGGGTCTTGGTCAGCTGGACCACGGCCGCCTTGGCGGCGCCGTAGCAGAGCAGTCCGGGGCCGCCGGTGTCGACCGCTCCCGAGGCCATGGTGACGATGCTGCCCCTCGTGCGCCGGGCGAGCATCAGGCGGGCGGCCTCCTGGCAGGCGTACAGGACGCCCTTGAAGTTGACGTTCAGGACGCGGTCGAGATCCTCGTCCCTCGTCTCCAGGACCGGGCTGCTGTGCATGATCCCGGCGACCGCGGCCAGCACGTCCAGGCGCTCACAGGACTCCACCGCCTGCTTGAGCTGTGCGCGGTCCGTGACGTCCAGCGGGTGGGTGTGGGCGGTGCCGCCCCGGTCCTTGATCAGGGTCGCCGTCTCGTGCAGGCCCTGCGGGTCGCGGTCCGCGCAGTGCACCGTGGCGCCGGCCCGGGCGAGCAGAACGGCCGAGGCCCTGCCGATGCCGCTCGCGGCGCCGGTGACGAAGGCGGTGCGTCCGGTGAGGTCGTACGCGGGGACGGCCATGGAGGGACCGTACGAGGGTTTCTGACGGATCGTCAATTAGTCGGGCGGTGACGATGTCCCGGTGTGGGGGCCGGGCCGCTCTGGCAGCGGGGGCACCAGTACGTGGGGCGTTCGCGTGAGCCGTCGCCCTGATTGGCCGAGCGGATCGGCGTGCCGCAGCGCAGGCACGGGCGGGGGGCGCGGCCGTAGACGAAGAGGTCCTGGCCGCGGCGGCCGGTGGTGCTGCGGACCGGGCGCTCGCGGTTGGCTTCCAGCAGCATCTGGGCGAGAACGGGGAGCTTCGCCGCGCGCTCCGACGGGAGGGCGCCGACCGGGAGCCAGGGGGTGGCGCCGAGGAGGAAGCAGAGTTCGCTCTTGTAGATGTTGCCGATGCCGGCGAGATTGCGCTGGTCGAGGAGGGCCTCGCCGAGGGAGCGGGCGGGGTCCGCGAGGAGGTTGGCCAGGGCCTGGTCGGGGTTCCAGTCCGGGCCGAGGAGGTCGGGGCCGAGGTGGCCCACGGCCTTCGTCTCGTGGCTGGTGCGGAGGATCTCGAGGACCGGGAGGCGATAGCCGACGGCCGCCAGATCGGCGGTGGCGAGGATCGCGCGGATCTGGTGGGCGGGGCCGCCGGTCCAGCGCTGCCGGTCGGCGTACACCCGCCAGGAGCCTTCCATGCCCAGGTGGGTGTGGAGGGTGAGGCCGCCCTCGACCCGGGTGAGGAGGTGCTTGCCGCGCGGCGTGACGTTCAGGACGGTGCGGTCGGCGAGGTCGACCGTGGCGTACTTGGGCACGCGGAAGTCGCTGCGGGTCAGCCGTTTGCCCGCCAGGGCTGTGTGCAGGCGGCGGGCGGCCTGCCAGACCGTGTCTCCTTCGGGCATGGGTCAAGGGTGGCACGGCCACATCCGAGGCCCGCGTCACGCGCGCAGGCGCAGACCCCGGGGTGTGGCGATGAAACCCGCCCCTTCCAGGAGGGTGCCGAAGGGGGACGTCAGCGCCGAGGCGCCGTTGACGCGCTCCACGGTGACCGTGCCGAGGGAGCCCGCGCGGGCCGCGGCGGCCAGGGCGTCGGCGGCGGACTGCAGGCGGGGGTCCTCCGAGGGGGAGTCGTCGGGGGTGGCGGGCCAGGCGAGCAGGGTCTTGCCGCCGCGTTCCATGTAGAGGGTCAGCTCGCCGTCCACCAGGACCACCAGCGAGCCCGCCTTGCGGCCCGGCTTGTGTCCGGCGCCGGTGGGGGGCTCGGGCCAGGGAAGGGCGGCGCCGTACGCGTTCGCCGGGTCGGCGGCTGCCAGGACCACGGCTCGGGAGTCGGGGGTGGGGCGGTTGTGGCGTCGGTGAGCGGGTGCGGGTGGGGGCGTGGGGAAGTCGCGGGGGGAGACGTACTCGTCGGGCCTGGCGGGGTGGGGTGGGGCGGTTCTGTCGGATCCGGTGTCGAAGGCGCTGTGGAAGTCCGCGTCGCCGCTGCCGAAGTCCCCGTCGAACCGCTCGTCGGGCCCCACCGGGAAGCCGTGGCCGGCGAAACCCGTGGTGGGGAAGTCGGTGCTCGGGAACGCTTCGGCCGGGAAGTCGGGCGACGGGAAGGCTGGTGTCGGCAGGGTCTCGCCCCGGTCGCGGGCGTTCGCCACCGCCCGGAGGCGGTCCACCGCGCCGTCCATCGCGAACTGGGCGGCGCCCAGGCCCTCCACCACATAGCCGCGGCGGGCCTGTCCGCTCTCCTCGAAGGCGGACAGGATGCGGTACGTCGCCGAGAAGCCGCCCTCGACGCCCTCGGCGGAGACCGCGCCCCGGGTCACCACGCCGTGCCGGTCGAGGAGGGTGCGGGCCAGGGCGTGGGCCCGCACGGTGGGGTCGGGTTCGTGGGCGGGGAGCAGGGACCAGCGGCCGGCGACCGTGGGCGGGCCCGAGCGGGACGCGGAGCGGGCGGCGGCGGTGAGCGAGCCGTAGCGTCCGCGCGGGACGGTGCGCTTCGCGCGGTGGGCCGTGGAACCCGCGGTGCGGCCCGAGCCCAGCAGGGAGCGCATCGGCGCCAGGGTGTCGTTCGTCAGACGGCCCGACCAGGCCAGTTCCCACAGGGCGTCGGCGAGTTGGGGTTCGGTGGCGTCGGGGTGGGTGGTGGCGCGGACCTGGTCGGCGATCTGCCGGAAGAACAGGCCGTAGCCCCCGGACAGCGTGCCCAGGACGGACTCGTGGAGCGCGGTCAGCTCAAGAGGGTGGGGCGCCGCCAGCAGCAGGGGCGCCGCGTCCGCCATGTACAGGGAGACCCAGCCGTCCTTGCCGGGCAGGGCACCGGCGCCCGCCCACACCACCTCTCCGGCCGCGGTGAGTTCGTCGAGCATCCCGGGCGTGTAGTTGGCGACGCGGGACGGCAGGACGAGCTTCTCCAGGGCCGAGGCCGGGACCGACGCCCCCTGCAGCTGCTCGATGGCCCGCACCAGCCCGTCGAGCCCGCGCAGCCCGTGGCCCTTGCCGATGTGCTGCCACTGCGGAAGGAACTGGGCGAGCGCCGCCGGGGGGACCGGCTCCAGTTCGTGCCGAAGGGCCGCGAGGGAACGGCGCCGGAGGCGGCGCAGTACCGCCGCGTCGCACCACTCCTGGCCGATCCCGGCCGGATGGAACTCGCCCTGGACGACCCTCCCCGCCGCCGCGAGCCGCTGGAGGGCGCCGTCGGTTACCGCCACGCCCAGGCCGAAGCGGGCCGCCGCGGTGACCGAGGTGAACGGGCCGTGGGTGCGGGCGTAGCGCGCGAGGAGGTCGCCGAGGGGGTCCTTGACCGGTTCCGTGAAGGCCTCGGGCACGCCGACCGGCAGCGCGGTGCCGAGGGCGTCGCGCAGTCGGCCCGCGTCCTCGATCGCCGCCCAGTGGTCGGCTCCGGCGACCCGGACCCGGATGGCGCGGCGGGCGGCCGCCAGCTCCGGGGCCCACCGGGGTTCGGCGCCCCGCTCGGCCAGCTCGGCGTCGGTCAGCGGGCCGAGCAGCCGCAGCAGGTCGGCGACGCCTTCGGCGTCCTTGACGCGGCGGTCCTCGGTGAGCCACTGGAGCTCGCTCTCGAGCTCCGCCAGCACCTCGGCGTCGAGCAGCTCGCGCAGCTCCGCCTGGCCCAACAGCTCGGCCAGCAGCCGGGAGTCCAGCGAGAGGGCGGCCGCGCGGCGCTCGGCGAGCGGGGAGTCGCCCTCGTACAGGAACTGGGCGACGTAACCGAACAGCAGGGAGCGGGCGAAGGGGGAGGGCTCGGGGGTGGTGATCTCGACCAGGCGGACCTTGCGGGACTCCAGGTCGCCCATCAGCTCGGTGAGGCCGGGGACGTCGAAGACGTCCTGGAGGCATTCGCGGACGGCCTCCAGGACGATCGGGAAGGAACCGAACTCGCTCGCCACCTGGAGCAGTTGCGCTGCCCGCTGGCGCTGCTGCCACAGCGGCGTGCGCTTGCCGGGGTTGCGGCGCGGCAGCAGCAGGGCACGCGCGGCGCACTCCCGGAAGCGGGAGGCGAACAAGGCCGAGCCGCCCACCTGGTCGGTGACGATCTGGTCGACGTCCCCCTTGTCGAAGACGACGTCGGCGGCGCCGACCGGGGCCTGGTCGGCGTCGAACTCGGTGCCCGCCTTCATGGGCTCCCGGTCGAGCAGGTCCAGGCCCATCAGGTCGGCGTCCGGCAGGCGCAGCACGATGCCGTCGTCGGCGTGCATCACCTGCGCGTCCATGCCGTACCGCTCGGAGAGCTTCGCGCCGAGGGCGAGAGCCCAGGGGGCGTGCACCTGGGCGCCGAAGGGGGAGTGCACGACGACCCGCCAGTCGCCCAGCTCGTCGCGGAAGCGCTCGACGACGATGGTGCGGTCGTCGGGGATGTGGCCGCAGGCCTCGCGCTGTTCGTCCAGGTACGACAGGACGTTGTCCGCGGCCCAGGCGTCCAGACCCGCGGCCAGGAGGCGCAGCCGGGCGTCCTCCTTGGTGAGCGAGCCGACCTCGCGCAGGAACGCGCCCACCGCGCGCCCCAGTTCGAGCGGGCGGCCCAGCTGGTCGCCCTTCCAGAAGGGGAGCCTGCCGGGGACACCGGGTGCGGGGGAGACCAGGACGCGGTCGCGGGTGATGTCCTCGATGCGCCAGGAGCTGGTGCCGAGCGTGAACACATCGCCCACGCGGGACTCGTAGACCATCTCCTCGTCCAGCTCGCCGACCCGGCCGCCGCCCTTCTTGGGGTCGGAACCGGCGAGGAACACCCCGAACAGGCCGCGGTCGGGGATGGTGCCGCCGGAGGTGACGGCGAGGCGCTGGGCGCCGGGGCGGCCGGTGATGGTCCCCGCGACGCGGTCCCACACCACGCGCGGGCGCAGTTCGGCGAAGGCGTCCGACGGATAGCGCCCGGCGAGCATGTCGAGGACGGCCGTGAACGCGGACTCGGGGAGCGAGGCGAAGGGGGCGGCCCGGCGGACCGTCGTGAGGAGGTCGTCGAACTGCCAGGTGTCCATCGAGGTCATGGCGACGAGTTGCTGGGCCAGGACGTCCAGCGGGTTGGCCGGGACCCGCAGGGACTCGATCGAGCCGGTGCGCATCCGCTCGGTGACCACGGCCGCCTGGACCAGGTCGCCGCGGTACTTCGGGAAGACCACACCGGTGGAGACCGCGCCCACCTGGTGTCCCGCGCGGCCCACGCGCTGAAGCCCGGAGGCCACCGAGGGCGGGGACTCGACCTGGACGACCAGGTCGACCGCGCCCATGTCAATGCCCAGTTCGAGGCTGGAGGTGGCGACGACCGCGGGGAGGCGGCCGGCCTTCAGGTCCTCCTCGACCAGGGCGCGCTGTTCCTTCGAGACCGAGCCGTGGTGCGCGCGGGCGATGACGGGCGGGGCGCCCTGGGCGGCCCCGGAGCCGCCCATCAGCTCGGCGGGGGCGTGGTGCTCGTCCAGGGGTTCGCCGGTGGCCCGCTCGTACGCGATCTCGTTCAGGCGGTTGCACAGGCGCTCCGCCAGGCGGCGGGAGTTGGCGAAGACGATGGTGGAGCGGTGGGACTGGACGAGGTCGGTGATGCGCTCCTCGACATGCGGCCAGATCGACGGCCGTTCCCCGCCCTCGGTGCCCTCGGACACCGGGGAGCCGCCCAGCTCGCCCAGGTCCTCCACCGGGACCACCACCGAGAGGTCGAACTCCTTGCCCGACTTCGGCTGGACGATCTCCACCTTGCGGCGCGGGGAGAGATAGCGGGCGACCTCGTCGACCGGGCGGACCGTGGCGGACAGGCCGATGCGGCGGGCCGGGCGGGGCAGCAGCTCGTCCAGCCGCTCCAGGGAGAGGGCGAGATGGGCGCCGCGCTTGGTACCCGCGACCGCGTGCACCTCGTCCAGGATCACCGTCTCGATGCCGGTCAGCGCCTCGCGGGTGGCCGAGGTCAGCATCAGGAACAGCGACTCGGGCGTGGTGATCAGGATGTCCGGCGGGCGGGTGGACAGGGCGCGGCGCTCGGCGGCGGGGGTGTCGCCGGAGCGGATGCCGACCTTGACCTCCGGCTCGGGCAGGCCCAGGCGCACGGACTCCTGGCGGATGCCGGTCAGCGGGCTGCGGAGGTTGCGCTCGACGTCGACCGCGAGGGCTTTGAGGGGCGAGACGTACAGGACCCGGCAACGCTTCTTCGGGTCGGCGGGCGGGGGCGTCGAGGCCAGCTGGTCCAAGGCGGCGAGGAACGCGGCCAGCGTCTTGCCCGAGCCGGTGGGGGCCACCACCAGGACGTCCGAACCCTCGGCGATGGCCTGCCACGCGCCCGCCTGGGCCGCAGTGGGCGCGGAGAAGGCCCCCGTGAACCAGCCGCGGGTCGCGGGGGAGAAGCCGTCCAGGGCTCGGTGTGCTGAGCTGACCATGCGTCCATCCTGCACCCGGCCACTGACAATCACGCTGACCTGCGCGAACGAGACCGGCCACGGCGTCGGTCCGGTGCGGTGAGAATGGGAGCATGGCGGGTTCGAGCGAGCGGGCGCGGCACTGGCGGTACACGGAGCTTCCCGGTGTCGACCTGCTGCGTGCCCGGTACGTCCACAAGACGTTCGTCCGGCACACCCATGAGAACTTCGTGATCGCCGCCATCGCCGACGGCGTCGAGGTCTTCCACCACCGCGGCTCCGACCAGTACGCGGGCGCCGGAGCCCTCGCGCTGGTCAACCCCGACACCCCGCACACCGGACGGGCCGGGGTGCCGGAGGGCTGGCGGTACGGGGCCGTGTACCCCTCGCCCGAGGTCGTGGCGGAGATCGCGGCCGAGACCACGGCGATCCGCGGTACCCCGGGATTCGTCTCCCCGGTGCTCGATGACCCCTACTCCGTGTCCCTCGTCCACCAGGTGCTGCGTGCCGCCGACGAGGGCAACGCCCTGGCCGCCGACACCCTGCTGCGGGTCGCCGTGACCCGGCTGCTGCGGCTCAACGGCGGGACGCTGCCGCAGCGCGAGGTGCGCACGGCGGGCGCCCGGATCGCGGCACGCGCGCGTGGCGTGCTCCAGGAACGGATGGCCGAACCGCCGACCCTGGAGCAGCTCGCCGGGGAACTGGGGACCAGCCCGTTCGCGCTGCTGCGGGCCTTTCGGGACGCCTATGGGATGCCGCCGCACACCTGGCTCACCGATGCCCGGGTCCGGCGGCGCGCGGGCTGCTGGACGCCGGTGTGACGCCCGCCGAGGCCGCCGTCGCCGTGGGCTTCGCCGACCAGCCTCATCTGAACCGGCACTTCGCCCGGATCGTGGGCGTGCCGCCCGGGGCGTACCAGCGCGAGCGCAAGAACGTACAAGACCCGAAAGGTCGGCTCCTCGTACCGTCCGAGGCGTGGCAGACACAACACTCACAGACATACGGGACGGCGAGGGAAAGCCGGACTCCGCCGTCGTACGGGACGGGCTCGGGGTCGGCGTCGCCGTAGGGCTGTCCGGGTTCGCGTTCGGGGTGACCTCGGCCGGCAGCGGGCTCACGCTGTGGCAGACCTGCGCGCTCAGCCTTCTCGTGTTCACCGGGGCGTCCCAGTTCGCGCTGGTGGGGGCGCTGGCCGCGGGCGGCGGGGCGTTCGCCGCCGCCGCGGGGGCCTTCTTCCTCGGGGTGCGCAACGCCTTCTACGGTTTGCGTCTGTCGCAGCTTCTCGCCCTCCCGCGCGCGGTGCGGCCGTTCGCCGCCCAGTGGGTCATCGACGAGACGACCGCGGTCGCGCTCGCCCAGCCGACCCGGCGCGCCGCGCGCATCGGGTTCGTCGTCACCGGGCTCAGCCTGTACGCCCTGTGGAACCTCACGACCCTGGTCGGGGCACTCGGTGCCGAGGCCATCGGGGACACCGACGCGTGGGGCCTCGACGCGGCCGGGCCCGCGGTGTTCCTGGCGCTGCTGGCGCCGATGCTGAAGAGCACCACCGAGCGGGCCGTCGCCGGGGTGGCCGTCCTGCTGGGGCTCGGGCTGCTGCCCGTGCTGCCCGCCGGTGTGCCGGTGCTGGTGGCCGCGCTCGCGGCGCCGGCCGTGCTGTGGGCCCAGGGGCGGCGCGGGCAGCGGGAGGAGGACCGATGACCATCTGGATCGCCATCGGGCTGACCGTCCTCGGCTGCTACTCCGTCAAGCTCGCCGGGCTCCTGGTGCCCGCCGGGATCCTGGAGCGCCCCCTGGTCCGGCGGCTGGCCGCCCTCCTGCCCGTCGCGCTGCTCGCCGCACTCACGGCCCAGCAGACCTTCGCCGACGGGCGCGCGCTGGTCCTGGACGCCAGGGCGGCGGGTCTGGCGGCGGCCGCGCTGGCGCTGGTACTGCGGGCACCCTTCCTGGTGGTCGTCGCGGCGGCCGTGCTGGTGACGGCGGGGGCGCGGGCGTTGGGCTGACGGCGACGGCGGTGAGCAGCCGGGCGCGCTGGTCGTCGGGTCACCCGATGGCCCGGCCGTGCGCCCTCAGGGTGCGCAGCGCGCCGATCGTCACCATGGGGCGGGCTTCCAGGGCGGGGGCCGGGGACCAGTGGCGCCAGCGGACGGGCCAGCCGCCGTCCTGCTGCTGTTCGGCGGCGAGGAAGTCCAGGGAGCGGGCCATCTCGGCATCGGTGAACCACGCGCGTGCCAAGGAGCTCGGCGTCCGCGCGTAGTCGTGCGGGAAGTGGTGCTCGGTGGGGGCGTAACCGGGCGCGACCGGGTAGGCGTCGAGGTCGTCCGGGTCCAGTGCCACGAGCCGGTGTGCGCGCACCAGACGGCCGAGCCGGTCAGCGGCCGCCTCCGCGCGCGGGCGGTCGGGCGCGGAGTCCAGGAAGGCGACGGCCGCCTCGATCTCGTACGGGTGGGACTTCTCCAGGGAGTCCACCGCCTGCCAGCAGAAGTCCGTGGCCCGGAACAGCCAGGCGTGCCACACCTCGTTGCGGTGCAGCACTCCCACCACCGGGCCGGTGGCCAGCAGCTCGCTCGGCGGGTCGTCCAGCACCGGGAGGAAGGGCGCCGCCGGGTAGCCGCGCTGGCTGGGATGGATCGCCGGAAGGGCGCCGTCCGCGGTGGAGACCGAGGTCAGATAGCGGCACACCCGTTCCACCCGCTGCCCGCCGCAGCGGCCGAGGGCGTCCAGGACGCGCAGTGCGTGCGCGGTGTGCAGCGGCTGACTGACCGGACCGCGCAGATCCGGCTCCAACGCGTGGCCGTAGCCGCCGTCGTCGTTGCGGTAGGCGTCCAGCGCGGTCTCCACCGGGTCGGCGCCGCCGTGCAGGAAGTCGTACGCGAAGAGGCGCTGTTCCAGTACGCGCGCGGTGAGCCACACGAACTGCTCGGCGCGGAAGAGCGGGGAGTGCGCCGGGGGCGTCGGGGGGAGTGGGGAAGCTCCGGTTTCGGCCATGCGTCAGACCGTAGGCCGGAAAGCGGTCTCGGCGAGGGGTCCCGGCTCGGGCCCACCCTCTGGGGCGGGATACTGGTGTCATGAGGTTGACGGTCTTCTGGGAGCGGATGGCGGAGCACTTCGGTACGGCGGGATATGCCGAGACCTTCGCGCGCGATCACGTGATGTCGGAGCTCGGCGGACGCACCGTGCACGAGGCGTTGGACGCCGGCTGGGAGGCCAAGGACGTGTGGCGGGTCGTTTGCCGGGTCATGAACGTGCCACAGGAACAGCGCTGACCGGTCACGAAGATCGCGGGACGGCGTCCGATTGTCGGTGGCGTGGGCGAGACTTGCTCCGTGGCACCCACTGACGACACCGGGCAGCTCGCCCAGCACGACTCTCCGTTCGGTACGACGCCCCCGACCCGGCCCCCGGCCGACGGCGGCGGCGCGCGGTCGGACGCCCGCATGCCGCCCTGGCTGCCGCGCGCCATGGTGCTCGCACTGGCGCTCTTCGGCGCGTTCCAGCTCGGCAGCTGGGCCTTCCATCAGCTCACCGGGCTGCTGATCAACATCCTGATCGCGTTCTTCCTGGCGCTGGCGATAGAGCCCGCGGTGAGCTGGATGGCCGCCCGCGGGATGCGCCGGGGGCTCGCCACCGCGGTGGTCTTCCTTGCCGTGATCGTCATCGCCGCCGGTTTCGTCACCCTGCTCGGCTCGATGCTCGCGGGCCAGATCATCAAGATCGTCGAGGATTTCCCGCAGTACCTCGACTCGGTCATCAACTGGGTCAACACCCACTTCCACACCGATCTGAAGCGGGTGGACATCCAGGAAGGGCTTCTGCGCTCCGACTGGCTGCGCGACTACGTGCAGAACAGCGCGACCGGCGTGCTCGACGTCTCCGCGCGGGTCGTCGGCGGTCTCTTCCAGCTGCTCATGATCACGCTGTTCTCGTTCTACTTCGCCGCGGACGGCCCGCGGCTGCGCCGCTCCCTGTGCTCCGTCCTGCCGCCCGCGAAGCAGACCGAGGTGCTCCGCGCGTGGGAGATCGCGGTGAACAAGACCGGCGGTTATCTGTACTCGCGCGGTCTGATGGCGCTGATCTCCGGGATAGCCCACTACGTTCTCCTGGAGTGGCTGGACGTGCCGTACGCGCCCGTGCTCGCCGTCTGGGTGGGCCTGGTCTCGCAGTTCATCCCCACCATCGGCACCTATCTCGCGGGCGCCCTGCCCATGCTGATCGCGTTCACCGTCGATCCCTGGTACGCGCTCTGGGTGCTGATCTTCGTCGTGATCTACCAGCAGTTCGAGAACTACGTGCTCCAGCCCAAGCTGACCGCGAAGACCGTCGACGTGCACCCCGCGGTCGCGTTCGGCTCGGTCATCGCGGGGACCGCGCTCCTCGGCGCGGTGGGCGCGCTGATCGCCATCCCCGTGGTCGCCACCCTGCAGGCGTTCCTGGGGGCGTACGTGAAGCGGTACGACGTCACCGACGATCCCCGGGTTCACGGGCACCGTGAGCGGCCCGCCGGGTCCGGTCTGCTGACGCGCGCGCGGCGGCTGTTCGCCCCGCGCGAGGACCCCCCTGGACCGTCGAAGCCGGACGAAGAGGGCTGACCCTCAGCGCAGGTCGAGCCGCATCAGGATCCGGGGATGGCCGGCGAGGACCGAGGTCGTGTCGGCGGCATGGACGAACCCGGCACGCTCGAAGTTCTTCCGCAGCCCGGCGTACGCCATGGTCAGATCGACCTTGGCGTCGCCGTTGTCGAGGGGGTACGCCTCCACGACCGCGGCGCCGTGGGCGCGGGCGAACTCCACCGCCCCCGCGATGAGCGCGTGCGAGATTCCCTGCTTGCGGTGGCCGGGGCGGACCCGGACGCACCACAGCGACCAGACCGGCAGATCGTCGACGTGCGGGATCTTGCGGTTGCGGGCGAAGGAGGTGTCCGCGCGCGGGGCCACGGCGGCCCAGCCGACCGGCTCGTCGCCGTCGTAGGCGATCACGCCGGGAGGCGGCTCCGCGCGGCACAGTTCGGCGACGTAGTCGCCGCGGGCCGGGCCGCGGAGCTCGTTGTTGAGCTTGGACCCGATCCGGTAGCTCAGACACCAGCACACGTTCGCCGTGGGCGACTTCGGGCCGAGCACGGCCCGGACGTCCTCGAAGGCCTTTGCCGGGCGAACCTCGATGGTCATGTCTGCACGATAGACGCCGGGGGGTCCGCGATCCCGACGATTTTCCTGCCCGCGGTCGGGGCGCCGGCCGTCATCCCTGTGCCGTGAGGTCCCCGGGCGTCACCGCCGGGCCGGGCCACCAACCCGTCGCTACGCCCGCGTGGTGCGCTTGACACGAAAATCGAACATCCATTCTGATGGAATCTCCGGCGAGGCTCTCGACGGGTGTTTTGCCGCGGTTTTGGTGGGAAAGCGCCTGAGTTATCCACAGGCCGGACGGGCGTCGGGGCGCATTGTCAGTGGCAGGCGTTAGCGTCTTTGACGTGAAGCGATCGACTCAAGCAAATCGGGTGGAACCCATGGCAGGAACCGACCGCGAGAAGGCCCTGGATGCCGCGCTCGCACAGATTGAACGGCAATTCGGCAAGGGCGCGGTCATGCGCATGGGCGAGCGGTCGAGGGAGCCCATCGAGGTCATCCCGACCGGGTCGACCGCGCTCGACGTGGCCCTCGGCGTCGGCGGACTGCCGCGCGGCCGTGTCGTCGAGATCTACGGACCGGAATCCTCCGGTAAGACGACCCTGACCCTGCACGCGGTGGCGAACGCGCAGAAGGCCGGCGGCCAGGTGGCCTTCGTGGACGCGGAGCACGCCCTCGACCCCGAATACGCCAAGAAGCTCGGCGTCGACATCGACAACCTGATCCTGTCCCAGCCGGACAACGGCGAGCAGGCCCTGGAGATCGTGGACATGCTGGTCCGCTCCGGCGCCCTCGACCTCATCGTCATCGACTCCGTGGCCGCGCTCGTCCCGCGCGCGGAGATCGAGGGCGAGATGGGCGACAGCCACGTCGGTCTGCAGGCCCGGCTGATGAGCCAGGCGCTGCGGAAGATCACCAGCGCGCTCAACCAGTCGAAGACCACCGCGATCTTCATCAACCAGCTGCGCGAGAAGATCGGCGTGATGTTCGGCTCCCCGGAGACCACGACCGGTGGCCGGGCGCTGAAGTTCTACGCCTCGGTGCGTATCGACATCCGGCGCATCGAGACCCTGAAGGATGGCACCGAGGCGGTCGGCAACCGCACCCGCTGCAAGGTCGTCAAGAACAAGGTCGCGCCGCCCTTCAAGCAGGCCGAGTTCGACATCCTCTACGGCCAGGGCATCTCCCGTGAGGGCGGCCTGATCGACATGGGCGTGGAGCACGGCTTCGTCCGCAAGGCCGGTGCCTGGTACACGTACGAGGGCGACCAGCTCGGCCAGGGCAAGGAGAACGCGCGCAACTTCCTGAAGGACAACCCCGACCTGGCCAACGAGATCGAGAAGAAGATCAAGGAGAAGCTGGGCGTCGGCGTGCGTCCGGAGGAGCCGGCCGCCGAGCCGGGCGCGGACGCCGCGGGTTCGCCCGCCGCGGACGACGCCGCGAAGTCGGTGCCCGCTCCGGCCGCGGCCAAGGCCGCCAAGACCAAGGCCGCCGCCGCCAAGAGCTGACCCGTGACACGACGAACCGACTGGGCCGAGTACGCCTGTCCGGACCCGCCGGGGGAGCGGGAGGGGAGAGGCGTCGGAGGCCCTAAGGGGACGGGACGTGCCGAGTACGGCGAGGGCGGCGCCCTCGGCGCGGACGGGTCGTACGGCGATGACGGGCTGTACGACGGTGACGGACCGTACGGCGGTGACGGGCCGTACGGCGATGGGCTCGCCGGTGGTGCGCGCCGGAGGGCCGGCGGGGCTCGTGGCGCGGGCGGCGCCCGGGGGCGTCGTCGGCGCGGTCGCGAAGAGCCGTCCGGTGAGGACGGAGGCGCCTCCGACTCGTCGAGGGCCGAGGAGGGGGAGCCCCCGGGGGACCCGGTGGAGCGGGCACGGGCGATCTGCCTGCGCCTGCTCACCGGGACTCCGCGTACGCGCAAGCAGCTCGCGGACGCCCTGCGCAAGCGGGAGATCCCGGACGAGGCCGCGGAGGAGGTGCTGTCGCGGTTCGAGGAGGTCGGACTGATCAACGACAGCGCGTTCGCGGACGCCTGGGTGGAGTCCCGGCACCACGGCCGAGGGCTCGCCCGGCGGGCGCTCGCCCGGGAGTTGCGGACCAAGGGGGTCGACTCCTCGCTGATCGACGCGGCCGTCGGGCAGCTGGACTCCGAGCAGGAGGAGGCGACCGCGCGCGAACTCGTCGACCGCAAGCTCCGGTCGACCCGGGGCCTCGACCGGGACAAGCGTCTGCGCCGCCTCGCCGGGATGCTCGCCCGCAAGGGGTATCCCGAGGGAATGGCGTTGCGGGTGGTCCGGCAGGCGCTGGAGGCGGAGGGGGAGGACGCGGAGTTCCTGGACGAGGGGTACTGACACGGCGCGCGGGGCATCCCGCCGGGTGCACCACTGCGGTCGTCGTGCGCACGCGCTGCGTGCACCCTCTGTGATCGTCCTGCACCCTCGGCGGTCTTCGTGAGCACCCGCAGCCGCGTGCACCCGCCGCAGTCTTACCTTGCGTTCCCGGCAGGGTCGAGTGGGCTCCGGGTGGCTGTACCGTCTGGCGTCGTCGCGCGGACGTTCGAGTCGATGTCGGTTCCCCGGTGAGCCACGGCCGGCTTCAAGTCTGTGGCCCCACCGACGAGTTGACCCTGACGACTCCCGCACGGGCCCGTCTCCCGTGCGCTGCGAAAGGCAGCCCGCCATGCCTTGCTCCGCCCGCCGTCGTGCCCTCCTCCTGGTCGGCGCCCTGATCCTCAGCGGCTGTGGGATTCTGCGGCCGGAGGCCACGGACCCGGACGACGGTCCCCTCACCCTCGGGTTCGTCAACGGCGGCACCTCGCCGTTCCACACCTGTCTGGAGGCCGCCGTCGACGACACGGCCCGGAACAACCTCGCCGAGCTGCACATCGCCAACTCCCGTCAGAACGCGGCGACCGAGCTGGCCAACATCGAGGACATGATCGCCCGCGAGGTGGACGCGATCATCGTGCAGACCGTGGACGTCGACGCGCTCCGCGACGACATCGCCAAGGCGAAGAGCGCCGGTGTCCCCGTCTTCCTCACCTCCGTCGTCCCCGAGGACACCTCGGACGTCCTCGGCGCGGTCGCCGTCGACCTCGACCACGTCGGCCGACTGGACGCCGGCTGGATCGAGAAGGACGCCGCCGGGGAGAAGGTGCAGGTCGGCATCGTCGCGGGGGCGCCCGGGGCGGCCTCGGACATGCTGGTCGGCGGCTTCGAGTCCGCGCTGCCCGCCCAGGCGGAGGTCGTCGCGAAGGAGCCGGGCATGTTCGACCCCGGCAAGGCCGCTGAGGTCGCCGAGGGGATGATCCGCGACCACCCCGGCCTCGACTACGCCTTCGTCGCCAACGAGGAGATGGCCTTCGCCGTTCGGGAGGCCTTCGACGCGGCCGGCGCCGAGGCCGTCAGGATCGTCACGGTCAACGGCACCGACGAGGGTCTTGCCGCCCTCAAGGACGGCCGTATCGCGGCGACCGTCGCCAACTCGGCAGCCGACACCGGAGAGTTGGCGGTGACGAACGCCATCGCCCTGCTCCGCGGCTGGGACGCCGACCGGATCGCCCACACCCCCGTCCGCCTGGTGACCAGACACAACGCGGACACGGCCCCGCTCTACTGCCCACCGAACGCGGGGTGACCGGGCAGCCGGTGTGATCGGCCGCCAGCCGCCAGCCGCCAGCCGCCAGCCGCCAGCCGCCAGCCTCCAAGCCCAGCCATCAGCCGTAACGCCCAGCCGTCAGCGCCCGTCCCAGCCGTCAGCCCCCGCCCCCCTCCACCGGCAGGCCCGCCGCCCGCCAAGCCTGGAAGCCGCCCGTCAGGTCGGTCGCCCGGTGCAGGCCCAGGCGGTGCAGTGACTCGGCCGCGAGGCTGGAGGCGTAGCCCTCGTTGCAGAACACCACCACCCGCAGGTCATGGCTGACGGCCTCCGGGACCCGGTGGCTGCCCCGAGGATCCAGCCGCCACTCCAGTTCGTTCCGCTCGATCACCAGTGCCCCGGGGATCAGGCCGTCCCGCTCCCGCAGGGCCGCGTACCGGATGTCCACCAGGAGCGCCTCGCCGGACTGCGCGGCGGTGTAGGCATCGTGCGGCCCGACGCGTTCGTAGGTCTCGCGCACGCGCTCCAGCAACTCGTCGATGCCCACGGACCGTTCACGCGCGCCGCTCACTGCCAGTCCTCCGGTCGTTCCACCTGCTCCAGGCGCAGGAGGGGCCCGTTTCGGCTGTAGCGGCGGATCCGGGGCAGTGGCGGATAGTAGGCGTGCACGGAGATCGCGTGCCGGTCGGGGGAGTCGTTGAGGACCTCGTGGACGTGGTGGTGGCCGAAGGAGCGGCCCTTGCCGGCCGGCAGCCTGCGCTCACGGTCGACGTCCTCGCTGAGTTCCAGGGTCTTCCAGCCGTCGGTGGGCAGCCGCGCCGCGAGCGAGTTCTCCCTGAGCTCACCGGCCGCCGTCAGGAACGCGCCGACCGAGTCCGCGTGGTCGTGCCAGCCCGTGCCCGAACCGGGCGGCCAGCCGATCAGCCAGGCCTCACTCCCGGCGGGTCCCTCCAGACGCACCCAGGTGCGCCCCTCGGGGTCGAGCGGAAGCGAGGCGATCAACTCGGCGTCGGCTGCGGCCCGCCGTACGAAGTCGAGGAGGTCCGCCTGCGTGGGAGCCACGGGAGCGGGGGCGGAAGGGGACGCGGAAGCAGCGAAAGATGAAGCGGAAGGGGAGACAGACACTTCGACCGTCCTGATGAAGGTTCGCGGGACGCGCGCGGCGGCACAGCGGCGGCGCGCGCGGATGAGAGGAGAGGAGATGCGAATTCAGCAGGACCGGGTACACATGCAGCCCGCGTAGCGGACGAGGTCCACATGGACCTTCCGCCACAGGTGCACACAGGTGTCGGTCATGGTGCGGAGTACACCATGACCGTGCGGGCCGGTCAACTCACCGTCAGTATGTGGACAATGGCCACCTCAGGAGCCCTCGGGGCCGCTCAGCGCGACCCCGCCGTGGCCTCCGCCTCCGAGGTCACGGGGCCGCCGAGCGTCGCCTCGGCGGCCGCGTACAGGTCGGCGGGGCGCACCCCGCCGAGCGCGGTGACGAGATGGCCGTCGGGCCGCACGAGCAGGACCGTGTGCGGGGCGGCGCCCGGATAGCTCTCGGCGACCAGCAGCTCCGCCGGATGCGGCAGCGCCGTCACCGCCGCCGCGAGCCGGGGCATGATCCCGGCGGTCACCCAGTGCTTGCGGTCCCACACCCCGGTGCCCGGCGCGATCAGCAGCACGAGCAGCGCGCCCCGGCCGAGCCGGTCCCGCAGCCGTACGAACGAGCCGTCCTCCGCGGTGACCCGCACATCGGTGACCGGCGCGCCCAGCGCGGTGTCCACGGACACCTCGCCCTCCAGGTGCCGGGGCGCCAGCGGCGAGTCGCCGTACGCCCCCGGCGCACCGAGCGCACCGCGCCCCAGATGGCCCTCGGCGAGCAGCGCGTCATGGCCCCGGGCCGAGCCGGGGACGTACGCGCGCAGTCCGCCGCCGCCGCGCAGCAGCGGCAGCGCCTGGTCGGCGGCGCGCAGCCGGGCGGCGACGACCGCGCGCCGCTCCGTCTGGTAGCTGTCGAGCAGGGCTTCGTGCGGCCCGTGATGCCAGGCCAGCGCCAGCTTCCAGGCGAGGTTGTCGGCGTCCCTGAGCCCCTCGTCGAGCCCCTGGGTGCCGAGCGCCCCGAGCAGATGCGCCGCGTCACCGGCGAGAAACACCCGCCCGGCTCGCCAGCGCCGCGCGAGCCGGTGGTGCACGGTGTGGACTCCGGTGTCGAGGAGTTCGTACGGCGGCGTCGGGCCGCCCGTCCAGCCCGCGAGGGTCTCCCGGACGCGGGACACGAGCAGTTCCGGTGTGACGAGGTCCTTGCCCGGCGGCAGCAGCCAGTCCAGGCGCCAGAGGCCGTCCGGGAGCGGACGTCCCGCGACCTCGCCGGCCGAGGGGCCCGACGTCCGCCACGGCGGCATCCGATGGAGCAACGCCTGGCCCTCCCACGGAAGTTCCGTGCGCAGCGTGGCGACCGCGTACCGCTCGACGGCCGTACGGCCGGGGAAGCGGATGTCCTGGAGTTTGCGCACGGTGGAGCGGGGGCCGTCGCAGCCGACCAGGTAACTGCCGCGCCACCAGGTGCCCTTGGGGCCGCGGGTGTGGGCGGTGACGCCCGAGGTCTCCTGCTCGATGCCGTCGAGGCGGCTGTCCACGACGATCCGCGCCAGCCGCTCACCGGCGAGCGCCGCGCGCAGGGCGCCGGTCAGGACGTGCTGGGCGATGTGCACGGGTGCGGAGGGCACGGTCCGATCGTCCCCGGAGGCAGAGCCGGAGCCCGAGGCGGAGCCGGCGCCCGCCCCGGACCCTTCGAAGGACACCTCGCGCATCACCTGCTTGCGGCGCAGCGACCGCCATCCGGCCCAGCGGCAGCCGGCCTCCGCGACCGGGAGTCCGGTCAGCCGCTCGATCAGGGCGGCCGTGTCCTCGCGCAGCACGACGGTGCGCGCGAGACGGGGTTCGTCCTTGCCGGGCCCTTCGTCGAGTACGACGGACGGCACCTCCTGACGCGCCAGCGCCAGGGCGAGCGTGAGCCCGACGGGCCCCGCTCCGACGATGATCACCGGGTCCACGGAGTGGTGCCCCCTGCCCGCAGTGGTGCCCCGGGGGACGTGTGTGAACAGGAGGTCGGAGCAGGGTGCACGATCACAGAACGTATGCAACCCATTGCCGGTGCTTGCGTCAAGTGACGAAGGCAGTGGCGATCATGCCACTGCCTTCGTGTCGTTCACGCGATGCTTCGCGTGTCGCTCAGATCACTTGACCGTACATCAGACGATCGGACGGTCATCGGGACTTGGGTGGATACGTGAACCCACTGACGCCGCCCGGTCCGCCGCCCTCGCCGCCGGTCCCGAAGGTGCCGCCGACGGCCGCCGGGTTGAGCTCCTCCATGTCCTCGGCGCCGAGCACCGCGCCGGTGCTGCGCTTGCTGCGCCGCAGTCGGCCCTCCAGCCAGCTGGCGAAGCTGGTCAGGATGAAGTTGAGGACGATGTACATGATCGCCACGACGATGAAGCTCGGGATGACGTTGGCGTAGTTGGCCGCGAGGGTGCCGCGCGAGTTCAGCAGCTCGGTGAAGCCGAGCATCACGCCGCCGAGCGCGGTGTCCTTCACGATGACGACCAGCTGGCTGACGATCGCCGGGAGCATCGCGGTGACCGCCTGCGGCAGCAGGATGGTGGTCATCGTCTGGCCCTTGCGCAGGCCGATCGCCTGAGCGGCCTCCGTCTGGCCCCGGGGCAGCGCCAGGATGCCGGCCCGGACCACCTCGGCGAGGACCGAGGCGTTGTACAGCACCAGACCGGTGACGACCGCGTACAGGGGCCGGTCCGCGCTGGAGACGTCTGTCGAGCGGGCGAAGAACTCGTTGGCGAACAGCATCAGCAGCAGCACCGGGATGGCCCGGAAGAACTCGACCACGGCGCCGGCCGGGATGCGGACCCACCGGTGGTCCGACATCCGGGCGATGCCGAAGACGGCGCCCAGGGGCAGCGCGATGACCATGGCCAGGGCGGCGGCCTTGAGGGTGTCGGCGAGACCGGGCAGCAGATACGTCGTCCAGGCCTGGGCCTCGGTGAACGGCTTCCACAGGGACCACTCCAGCTGGCCCTTGTCGTCCATCACCTGCCAGACCCACCACACCAGCAGGGCCAGGAGGACGAAGAAGACGATCGAGAAGATCACATTGCGCCGCTTGGCCTTCGGGCCGGGGGCGTCGTACAGAACCGAGGTCACCGCTTCACCGCCAGTCGCTTGCTCAGCCAGCCGAGGAACAGGCCGGTGGGCAGGGTCAGTACCACGAAACCGAAGGCGAAGATCGCGCCGATGAGCAGCGTCTGGGCCTCGTTCTCGATCATTTCCTTCATCAGCAGCGCCGCCTCGGCCACGCCGATCGTGGCCGCCACCGTGGTGTTCTTGGTGAGCGCGATCAGGACGTTGGCCAGCGGGCCGATGACCGAGCGGAACGCCTGCGGCAGGACGACGTACCAGAGCACCTGGCTGAAGCTCAGGCCGAGGGCGCGTGCCGCCTCCGCCTGTCCCACGGGCACGGTGTTGATGCCGGAGCGCAGGGCCTCGCACACGAAGGCGGCGGTGTAGCCGACGAGACCGAGGATCGCCAGACGGAAGCCCTGGGCCTCGAAGTCGTCCGGCGCGCCCATCGTCATCCCGAAGATGTCGGCGAGGCCGAGCGAGGTGAAGACGATGATGACGGTCAGCGGGATGTTCCGCACGATGTTCACGTAGGCGGTGCCGAAACCGCGCATCAGCGGTACCGGACTGACCCGCATGGCTGCCAGCAGCGTGCCCCAGATCAGGGAGCCGATGCCCGAGAAAATGGTGAGCTGCACCGTCACCCAGAAGGCGCCGAGCAGGCTCGGGTCGTCATAGTCAGAAAGAAAGTCGAACACGATCTCCCGCGCTTCCGGGTGGGTGGCGTACGTGGGGTACGGCGGCGGTCGTGTCAGGCCGCCGCCGTACTGACGTGTTGCGCCGCCGCCGTGAGGAATGGGCCGACGGCGGCGGCGCGGGGGCGGAAGTCCGCGTTACTGAACGATGTTCCCGATCTTCGGGGCGGGCTCGTTCTTGTAGTCGGCCGGGCCGAAGTTGTCGGTCACGGCCTTCTCCCAGGCCTTCTCGCTGACCATCTTCTCCAGCGCGGCGTTGATGTCGTTCACCATCTCGGTGTCGCCCTTCTTGACACCGATGCCGTAGTTCTCGTTGCTGAGCTTCAGGCCCGCGAGCTTGAACTGGCCCTTGTACTGGTCCTGGGCGGCGAAGCCGGCGAGGATCGAGTCGTCGGTGGTGACCGCGTCGACGGCGCCGCTCTGCAGACCGGCGATGCACTCCGAGTACGTGCCGTACTCCTTGAGCTGGGCGTCCGGGGCGATCTCGTCCTTGACGTTCTGCGCCGAGGTCGAGCCGGTGACCGAGCAGAGCTTCTTGCCGTTGAGGTCGGTGCCCTCGGCGATGTCCGAGTCGGCCTTGACCAGCAGGTCCTGGTGGGCGAGCAGGTACGGGCCGGCGAAGTCGACCTTCTCCTTGCGCTCGTCGGTGATGGAGTAGGTGGCGGCGATGAAGTCGACGTCGCCACGGGAGAGCGCGTTCTCGCGGTCGGCGCTCTTGGTCTCGATGAACTCGATCTGGTTCGGCTCGTAGCCGAGCTCGCCCGCCACGTACGTGGCGACGTCCACGTCGAAGCCGGAGAAGGAACCGTCGGGCTCCTTCAGGCCCAGACCGGGCTGGTCGTACTTGATGCCGACCTTGATCTTGTCGCCGCCACCGGAGCCCGTGTCGCCGCTGTCGCTGTCGTCGTCGCCGCCACAGGCGGTCGCGGTCAGCGAGAGGACGAGCGCAGCGGCGGCCGCGGCGGTGACCTTGCGGAGCTTCATGGTGAACATCCTTTGTCTGGTGAAGAGATGCGAGCCGTCAGTGCGGGTGACGCGAGGAACGTCGAGGACGCCGGTTGCGTCTCAGTGGTGCAGGATCTTGGACAGGAAGTCCTTTGCGCGGTCGCTGCGCGGGTTGCTGAAGAACTGGTCCGGCACAGCCTCTTCGACGATCCGGCCGTCCGCCATGAACACCACTCGATTGGCGGCCGAACGGGCGAAGCCCATCTCATGGGTCACGACGATCATGGTCATGCCGTCCCGGGCGAGCTGCTGCATGACCTCCAGCACCTCGTTGATCATCTCCGGGTCCAGGGCCGAGGTCGGCTCGTCGAAGAGCATCACCTTCGGGTCCATTGCCAGGGCGCGTGCGATCGCCACGCGCTGCTGCTGACCGCCGGAGAGCTGGGCGGGGTACTTGTCCGCCTGGCTGGCCACACCCACCCGGTCGAGCAGGGTGCGGGCCTTCTCCTCGGCCTTCTTCTTGTCACTCTTGCGGACCTTGATCTGGCCCAGCATCACGTTCTCGAGCACGGTCTTGTGCGCGAAGAGATTGAACGACTGGAAGACCATGCCGACGTCGGCACGCAGCCGGGCCAGCTCCTTGCCCTCGGCGGGCAGCGGCTTGCCGTCGATGACGATCGTCCCCGAGTCGATCGTCTCCAGGCGGTTGATGGTGCGGCACAGGGTGGACTTCCCGGACCCGGAGGGCCCGATGACCACGACGACCTCGCCGCGGGCGATCGTCAGATCGATGTCCTGGAGCACGTGCAACGCGCCGAAATGCTTGTTGACACTCTTCAGGACGACCAGCTCGCCGGTCGCGGCCACATCTTCCTTGGCCACCGATACTTCGGTCATCGCTCTCAGGCTCCGTCCTCCTCGGTTTCGGAGGACAGTAATAACCGTATCCGACCTGCGTCATTAGTTCTGAGGGGAATCTGAGCATCACGATCCGATAGCAATCGGACACGTGTCGTAGCACTTGTGAGCTGGGCGCGTACCGGGTGGATAACGACAAGCCCCGCGCAACCGGAACCCACTTGACGGCGTCGGCGTCCATCAGCGTGACTGCCATGTGCACGCGCGCGCGTGCCGGATCTTGTCTAGTCGATCAACCCGTACGGCCGATGAACAGGAGGGGGACGGGATGAGACTGCTCCTCGTCGAGGACGACAACCATGTCGCCGCCGCCCTTTCCGCGGTCCTGGCCAGGCACGGCTTCGACGTCACCCACGCCCGCAGCGGCGAGGAGGCGCTCCAGGCGCTGGTCCCCGAGGGGCCCGGCTTCGGCGTCGTCCTGCTCGACCTCGGCCTGCCCGACCAGGACGGCTACGAGGTCTGCGGCAAGATCCGCAAGCGCACCAGCACCCCGGTGATCATGGTGACCGCCCGTTCCGACGTGCGCTCGCGCA
Organism: Streptomyces sp. NPDC003635; assembly: GCF_053587635.1. NCBI lineage: Bacteria > Bacillati > Actinomycetota > Actinomycetes > Kitasatosporales > Streptomycetaceae > Streptomyces > Streptomyces sp. NPDC003635. The sequence continues at coordinate 41,793 of NZ_JBSFOK010000012.1, forward strand.
TCCACGGCCTCAACCTCGGCGCGGACGACTACGTGGTCAAGCCGTACGACACCGGCGAACTGCTGGCCCGGATCCACGCCGTCAGCCGGCGCAGCGTCCACGAGGACCCGGCGTCCGGCGGCGACACCGTGCTGCGGCTCGGCCCGGTCCACATCGAGCTGCCCACCCGCCAGGTCAGCGTGGACGGCTCGGTCGTCCAGCTGACCCGCAAGGAGTTCGACCTGCTGGCCCTGCTCGCCCAGCGGCCCGGGGTGGTCTTCCGCCGCGAGCAGATCATCAGCGAGGTCTGGCGGACCAGCTGGGAGGGGACGGGCCGCACCCTGGAGGTCCACGTTGCTTCCCTGCGCGCCAAGCTGCGGATGCCGGCTCTGATCGAGACCGTGCGCGGGGTCGGCTACCGGCTCGTCGCCCCGGCCGCCTAGCGGGTACGGGTGCGCACTCGACTCCTTCCGCTGCTCATTGTCCTGATGGCGGCCGTCCTGCTGGCGCTCGGTGTCCCGCTCGCCGTCAGCCTGGCTGCCGCCCAGCAGCAGAACGTGGTCGTCGACCGCATCGACGACACGGCGTACTTCGCCGCGATGGCCCGGTCGGTCATGGACACCCCCGAGGGCCCGCGCGACGAGGGCCGCACCCTGAGCCGTGAGCTGGAGAGCTATCACGGTGTCTACGGCATCCGCGCGGGCGTCTTCCTGCCCGGCGACACCCCGCTCGCCAACGCGCCGGAGACCTGGTTCCTGCCCGGGACGGGGGAGGTGCGCGACGCCTTCGAGGAGGCGCTGCTCAGCCGCCGCAGCCACGACCCGGAGCAGGTGTGGCCCTGGCAGCGGGGCCGTCTAGTGGTCGCCTCGCCGGTCGTCCGGGACGGTGACGTCGTCGCGGTCGTCGTCACCGACTCGCCCACCGGGGAGATGCGCTCGCGCATCCTCCAGGGCTGGCTGCTCATCGCCGCGGGCGAGTTCGCCGCGATGCTGCTGGCCGTCGGCGCCGCGCTCCGGCTGACCGGCTGGGTGCTGCGTCCCGTACGCGTCCTGGACACCACCACCCACGCCATCGCCAGCGGCGCCCTGAAGTCCCGGGTCGCCGCGGCCGGTGGGCCGCCGGAACTGAGACGCCTGGCCCGGTCGTTCAACGAGATGGCGGACAACGTCGAGGACGTGCTGGAGCAGCAGCGCGCCTTCGTCGCTGACGCCTCGCACCAGCTGCGCAACCCGCTCTCGGCGCTGCTGCTGCGCATCGAGCTGCTCGCCCTGGAACTGCCGGAGGGCAACGAGGAGATCGCCTCCGTCCAGGCGGAGGGCAAGCGCCTGGCCCAGGTGCTGGACGATCTGCTCGACCTCGCGCTCGCCGAGCACACCGCGGCCGACCTCCGGCTCACCGACATCGGCGCGCTGACCGCCGAGCGGGTCGCCGCCTGGTCGCCGACGGCCGAGGCCAAGGGCGTGACGCTGGTCGGCGACTGCCCGCCCACCACGGCGTGGGTCGACCCGGTGGCGCTCTCCTCGGCGCTGGACGCGGTGATCGACAACGCCGTGAAGTTCACGCCCGAGGACGAGCGGGTCGAGGTGGCGGTCGCCTCCAACGGCGACACCGCGACCGTCGTGGTGGCCGACCTCGGCCCCGGACTGACCGACGAGGAACTCGCCCGCATCGGCGACCGGTTCTGGCGCAGCGGCCGCCATCAGAACGTCAAGGGCTCAGGCCTCGGCCTGTCCATCTCCCGGGCCCTGCTCTCGGCGGGCGGCGGCACGATCTCGTACGACCATCATGAGCCGCACGGTCTGAAGGTCACCGTGCGCGTGCCGCGGAGCGGGGCCTCGGCGCTCACGGCTTGACCGAGCGGTAGTAGCGCCGGGCGCCCGCGTGCAGCGGGAGCGGATCGGTGTAGATCGCGGTGCGTACGTCCACCAGCTGGGCGGAGTGGACGTGCGCGCCGATGCCGTCCCGGCTGTCGAGGACGGTCCGGGTCAGCCACTCGGTGAGCCGGGGGTCGAGGTCCTTGCGGGTCACGAGCAGGTTGGACACGGCCATCGTCGGGACGGTGGAGCCGTTCTGGATGGTCTTGTAGGCCGACTCCGGCATGTTGGTGGCCCGGTAGTAGCGGGTGGCGCCGCCCTGCGCGTGCACCTTCGCGACCAGGCCCTCCTCGATCGGCACGAACCGGAAGGTGGAGGTCTCCGCGATCTCGGTCAGGCCGCGGGTGGGCAGCCCGCCCGACCAGAAGAACGCGTCGAGGTCGCGTCCGAGCAGCCCGGGGCCGGTGTCGATGCCGTCCGAGCGGGGCGTGATGTCCTTCTCCGGGTCGATACCGGCCGCCTCCAGCACCCGGGTGGCGATCAGCCGTACACCCGAGTCGGGCAGCCCTATGGCCACCCGCTTGCCCTTGAGGTCCTTGACGGACCTGATGTCGGAGTCCGGCGGGACGACGAGCTGCACGTAGTCGTCGTACAGCCGCGCGACTCCGCGCAGCCGGCCGGCGCCGGGGCCGTCGCCGAGTTCGTACGTCTCCACGGCGTCGGCGGCGGCGATGGTGATGTCGGCCGAGCCGGTTGCCACCCGCTGTACGTTCTGCTGTGATCCGGCGCTGGTCAGCAGGTCGACTTCCAGGTCCGGCATGTCCTTGGCGAGTTCGGCGCGCAGCCGTTCGCCGTACTCGTGGTAGACGCCGGCCCGGGTGCCCGTGCTGAACGTGATCGTCCCGCTCGGCGGCTTCTCGCCCAGGGGCAGCAGCCACCACAGCAGCAGTCCCAGCGCGACGAACCCGGCGACCGCGCCCTGAAGGGCCCGGCGCCTGCCGATACGGGGGAACTGCGTGGACATGCGGGCGATCCTGCCAGGCGGTGGGCCCTGCTGACCAGGGGCGCCGCCCGAGCGGGACCCCGGGCGGCGCCTGCCCGGCCTAGGTTTCGCTGCCCGCGAGCCGCCACTCCCGGTGCAGCGCTCCCAGCGGGATGTCGTGGCGGATCACGGGTGTGCCGAAGATCGAGAGCTGGATGCGCAGGGTGCCCCTGAGGTCGACTCCGCCGTACACGGCCCAGGCCGCCGGGGTGCCGGAGGTGTCCGCCGAGGCCTCCGCGCGCAGGTACGGCCCGAGGTCGGCGAGGACGCCTACGGTGCCGTAGAGGCCGACGCTCGCCTCGGCGCCGACGGCGGCCCTGACCTGGCCGGCCGCGGTGACCGAGGTCCGTACCGGGGTGCTCGTCAGGTCGGCCGCGCTGACCGGCTTCCAGCCCTGGGCGAGGCCGAAGGTGCCGCCGGCCTCGAAGTCGCCCTGGACGCTCTGCTCCATGCCGACGGTGACGTCACCTTCGCCGCTGACCTCCAGGTAGCAGGTCAGGTCCAGGTTGACGACGACCGGGACCGGGCCGACCTGGAGCACCGGGTCGGCGTGCAGCTTGGCGAAGGGGATCCGCAGCGGGGTCCGCCCGACCGAGGCGCGGCCTTCGAGGGCCCAGCCGGAGCTCCAGTCGCCGGAGACACCGAGGTAGGCCGAGGCGGGCGCGGCCGTGGTGCCCTCGCCGCCGTAGCGGAAGTCGACCTGCGGGGCGATCTGGACGAAGCCGGACACCGAGGCCCTCGCGGACGCCGGTCCCGCCCCGACCGTCGGCACGTCGGCGCGGACGTCGAGGCGCAGGCTGCCCAGCGGCACCTCGGAGCCCTCCGGGCCGACGTGTACATCGCCGGTCTTCGACCAGGAGACGTCGACGTCGGGCAGGAGCTCGTCGATGTCGAAGGCGGCCGGGTCGATGGGCACGGCACCGTTCGCGGTGTCGTCGCCGAGCACCGAGTTGAGCGTGGCGGGCGCGGTCTCGACCTCGGTGCCCTCGGAGGTCTGCGCGACGACCTTCGTCACCCGCGCGAGCAGCCCGTCGGGCGCGCCGGGCGCCGGGGCGCTGGCGATGACGTCCCCCACGGCGGTTCGCCGCGGGGGTGCGCTCTGTCCGGGGTCGGGGGTGGCCGTACCGTCGGCCCCGCCGTTGCCGGGCTTCCGCGTGCTGTCGGCGGCGCCCGGCGCGGCCGTACCGGCGCCCTTCCTCGCGGGGGCGATGACCGCGCGTCGGGTCCTGCTGTCGTACGAGGCCACCTGGAGCGAGCTTGTGCGGGCGGTGGCCGGGGCGCCGGAGCCGCCGGGGCTCGCGGTGGCGGCCGGGGTGCCCGCGGGGGCCGCGGCGACGGTCAGCGACCGGTCCCCGGCCGCGGCCGGCTCGGCCGTCGGGGCCTGCCCGGCCCGGTCGGCGGCGGTGCGGTCGGACTGCGGGGGAGTGGAGCAGCCGGCGGCGAGCAGGAGTCCGGCCAGGGAGACGACGGGGATGAGGGCACGCGAGTGCCACTTGCGTCTGGGCAAGGTCAGTCCTGGGGAGGTGGGGGGTGGAATGAGCCCGGCGCGCATGACGGGGGGAGCCCTTGCGTCCTACTCGCCGGTAACCGTGCATGAGCATGCCATGGGCGGCCCACCGGGACCCCGCATTCCCGCCACATCCTCAAGTGACCTGAGCCACTGGGAAGTTCAGGGTTCTCGGACGGCAGTCGCGGATCCTCAGTCGCTCGCCGTCGCCTGTGCCGGTGCCGTTCCCTCCGCCGCTTCCCGCGGTTCTGTCTTCCGCCGCCGCGCCCACCACATCGCCACCGGCTCCGTGAACCGGGCGGTGAGCGGACCGGCCACGACGAGGATGAGGACGTAGGCCGTGGCCAGGGGGCCCAGGGAGGCCGGTTCGATGCCCGCGCTCACCGCGAGCCCCGCGATGACGATCGAGAACTCGCCGCGGGCCACCAACGCCCCACCCGCGCGCCAGCGGCCCCGCACCGAGATCCCGGCCCGCCGCGCCGCCCAGTACCCGGTGCCGATCTTCGTCGCGGCCGTGATCACGGCGAGCGCCAGCGCGGGCAGCAGGACCGGCGGAATGCTGGCCGGATCCGTGTGCAACCCGAAGAAGACGAAGAACACCGCGGCGAACAGGTCCCGCAGCGGACTGAGCAGCGTGTGCGCCCCCTCGGCGACCTCCCCGGACAGCGCGATGCCCACCAGGAACGCCCCCACCGCCGCCGACACCTGGAGCTCCTGCGCCACGCCCGCCACCAGGATGGTCAGGCCGAGCACGACCAGCAGCAGCTTCTCGGGGTCGTCGCTGGAGACGAACCGGGAGATGACCCGGCCGTAGCGGACCGCGACGAACAGAACGAGGCTCGCCGCCCCCAGCGCGACGGCCAGCGTCACGCTGCCCGCCATCAGGCCCGCCCCGGTCACCAGGGCGGTGACGATGGGCAGGTACACCGCCATGGCCAGGTCCTCCAGGACCAGCACGCTCAGGATCACCGGCGTCTCGCGGTTGCCGATCCGGCCCAGGTTGCCCAGCACCTTCGCGATGACGCCGGACGACGAGATCCAGGTGACGCCCGCCAGCACGACGGCGGCCACCGGGCCCCAGCCCAGCAGCAGCGCCATCGCCGCGCCGGGCAGGGCGTTGAGCGCGGCGTCGACCAGGCCCGCCGGGTAGTGGGCCTTGAGGTTGGTGACGAGATCGCCGGCCGTGTACTCCAGGCCGAGCATCAGCAGCAGCAGGATCACGCCGATCTCCGCGCCCGCCGCGATGAACTCCTCGCTCGCCCCGAGCGGCAGCAGTCCGCCCGTGCCGAAGGCGAGCCCGGCGAGCAGGTACAGCGGGATCGGCGAGAACCGGAAGCGGGCGGCGACCCGGCCCAGCAGCCCCAGGGCGAGGATGATCGCGCCGAACTCGATCAGCAGGATGCCGGAGTGCACCGGTTCACTCCCGCCCGAGTATCGCCGCGGCGGCGTCCACGCCCTCGCGGGTGCCGATGACGATCAGGGTGTCACCGCCGACCAGACGGAAGTCCGGTGCCGGGGAGGGGATGGCCTCGGCCCGGCGCAGCACGGCGACGACGGAGGCGCCGGTCTCGGTGCGCATCCGGGTGTCGCCCAGCAGCCGTCCGTTCCAGCGGGAGGTCGCGGCCACCTCGATCCGCTCGGCGACCAGGCCCAGGTCGGTGGTGTAGAGCAGGCTCGCGCTGTGGTGGGACGGCTTGAGCGCGTCGATCAGCGAGTCCGCCTCGGGCCCGGTCAGCCGCAGGGACTGCAGGCACGAGTCGGGATCGTCCGCCCGGTACACGTTCACCGTGCGGCCCCCGTCGCGGTGCGCCACCACGGACAGATGGCGGTGTTCCCGGGTCACGAGGTCGTACTGGACCCCGATGCCGGGCAGCGGTGTGGCCCTCAGGCGCGGTGCGGACACGGTTCTCTCCCCTTGCTCTTCGTGATCTTGACCGACGCTCGGCATGCTGCCAGCTCCCCGTACGGTGGCGATATGGGTGATGGCACGGATATACGCGACGGCGCTCGAGCGGCGAGGCTGGTGACGGCCGTGCCGCGGCGGAACGAAAGGAGTCGGAACGCGCCCGTGTCCCTGTTCTGGCGGATCTTCTCGCTCAACGCGGCGGGCCTGGTGGTGGCCGCCGCGCTGCTGCTGGGGCCGGTCACCGTGTCGACGCCGATCCTGCCCGTCGAGGCCCTGGTGGTCGTCGTGGGCCTCGCGCTGCTGCTGGTCGGCAACGCGCTCGTGCTGCGCCTCGGCCTCGCCCCGCTGCACCGGCTGGGCCGGGCCATGGCCGACGCGGACCTGCTGCGCCCCGGAGCGCGCGCGGAGGTCGCCGGTCCGGCGGAGGCGGCCGAGCTGATCACGACGTACAACACGATGCTCGACCGGCTGCAGAGCGAGCGGGCCGCCGGGGCCGCCCGGGCGCTGTCCGCGCAGGAAAGGGAGCGCCACCGGATCGCACGCGAGCTGCACGACGAGGTCGGCCAGACCCTGACCGCCGTACTGCTCCAGCTCAAGCGGGTCGCCGACCGCGCGCCCGACGACCTGCGCGAGGAGGTGGGCCAGGCCCAGGAGGCCACCCGCGCCGGACTCGACGAGATCCGGCGCATCGCCCGCCGGCTGCGTCCCGGCGTCCTGGAGGAGCTGGGCCTGGTCAGCGCACTGCGCTCGCTCGCCACCGAGTTCACCGCGCACGGCCTGACCGTCCGCCATCAGTTCCCCGCCGCCCTGCCCCCGCTCACCGAGGAGTCCGAACTCGTGCTCTACCGGGTCGCCCAGGAGGGCCTGACCAACACCGCCCGGCACTCCGGCGCCGACCGCGCGGACATCGTGCTCCGGAACCTCGGCGAGCACGGCGTGGAACTCGTCGTCCGCGACAACGGCAAGGGCATCGGCGACTGCCCGGAGGGCGCCGGACTGCGCGGGATGCGGGAGCGGGCGCTGCTGATCGGGGCGGAGCTGTCCGTCGTGCCCGGCGTCGGCGGGGGCACGGAGATACGGCTGGGGGTGCCGGGATGATCCGGGTGCTCCTCGCCGACGACCACACGCTCGTCCGCCGTGGCGTACGGCTGATCCTCGACGGCGAGCCGGACCTGGAGGTCGTAGCGGAGGCCGCCGACGGCGCCGAGGCGGTGGCGGCGGCCCGGTCCACCGAGGTGGATCTGGCGGTGCTGGACATCGCCATGCCGCGGATGACCGGCCTCCAGGCGGCCAGGGAGCTCTCCCGGCGGCTGCCGGAGCTGCGGATCCTGATCCTCACCATGTACGACAACGAGCAGTACTTCTTCGAGGCGCTGAAGGCGGGCGCGGGCGGCTATGTGCTCAAGTCCGTCGCCGACCGCGATCTGGTCGAGGCCTGCCGGTCGGCCGTTCGGGACGAGCCGTTCATCTATCCCGGCGCCGAACGGGCGCTGGTGCGCTCGTACCTGGAGCGGCTGCACGGTGGCGGGCGGCTCCCGGAGCGGCCGGTGACCGAGCGCGAGGAGGAGATCCTGAAACTGGTCGCCGAGGGGCACACCTCGAAGGAGATCGGCGAACTGCTCTTCATCAGCGCGAAGACGGTCGAGCGGCACCGGGCCAACCTGCTGCAGAAGCTGGGGGTGCGGGACCGGCTGGAACTGACGCGGTACGCCATCCGGGCGGGGCTCATCGAGCCTTGACAGCGCGGGTATGGACGGGCGGCGGGCACGGCGTCATCATGACGCTGTCATGACAATACGGATGCGCTTCCTCAGGGCGGCCCTGGTCGCCGTACTCCTCCTGGTGCCTCTGACGTCGGTGCCGTCCCAGGCCGCTGCGCAGGAGGACTGGACGGGCCCGCTCAGCACCCGGGGCCGCTGGATCGTCGACGCGGGCGGCGACCGCTTCAAGCTGCGCTCGGGCAACTGGCACGGCGCCAGCGGCACCTGGAACGGCTCGGGGAGCACCGAGGAGGACGCCAACCATCACGCGGGCGAGAACTCGGGGCGGATCCCGCTCGGCCTGGACCGCGCGCCCATGGCCGAGATCATCGCCGGTTTCGAGGAGATCGGGATCAACAGCGTCCGGCTGCCCTTCTCCAACGAGATGGTCCACGACCCCCGGCCCGTCACGGACGACGCCGTCGCCGCCAACCCGTCCCTGCGCGGGAGCACCCCGCTCCAGGTGTACGACGCGGTGGTCCGCGAACTCACCGCCGCCGGGCTCGCCGTCATCCTCAACAACCACACCAACACCACCCGCTGGTGCTGCGGCGTCGACGGCAACGAGCGCTGGAACACGAGCCAGTCCGCGGCGGTCTGGGAGAGCGACTGGCTGTTCATGGCGAGCCGCTACAAGGACAACAAGCGCGTTGTCGGCGCCGACCTCTACAACGAGGTCCGCCGGAACATCTGGGACGACCCCAACTGGGGTTGGGGCAACGACCACGACTGGTTCGCGGCCTCGCAGCGGGTCGCCGACCGGCTGCTGCTGGAGGCCAACCCGGACCTCCTGATCATCGTCGAGGGCATCAACTGGACCGGTATCCCGATCGACGGCTTCGCCCACGAGCGCCCCACCCTGGAGCCGGTACGCCGCCTGTCCCACACCCTCGTCGACTCCGGCAAGCTCGTGTACTCCGCCCACTTCTACGACTACACGGGCCCGAACCACTCGGGAGCCACCGGAACCGGCGAGACCACCGACCCGCGCTACCGCGACCTCAGCCCCACCGAACTGATCTCGGTCCTGAACCGCCAGGCGTTCTACGTCGCCGCCGAACCGGACCAGCACTTCACCGCCCCCGTCTGGATCAGCGAGTTCGGCGTCGGGGGCCGCGAGGAGACCGGCACCAGGCAGCGCGCCTGGTTCGAGAACTTCGTCGACCACCTCGTCCGCACCGACGCGGACTTCGCGTACTGGCCGCTCGTCGGCTGGCACGAGAACCGCACGGGCAACGGCTGGGCGCTGCTCCACTGGGACGCGGCGGGCAACCGCATGGGTGTGTACGACGGCGACGACTGGCGGGCCGGGGCCTGGAGCCGGCTCGTCGGGGCGCCGGGCCGGACCGGTCCGGTGGCCCGGGTGGCCGACTGGTCCCAGCTCAGTCCCGACCACGGCGACTTCATCGCCTCCCGAAGGATGCGGGGCCTGGCCGACTGGAACTCCGGTGCCCGCAAGGCGGTCTGCCCGGACGGACAGCGACTGCTGGGTCTGAGCCACACCGGGAACCGGGGGCTGTGCTCGGACGCCGGGCTCACGTGGCAGCCGAGCGGCCACGAGGTGGTCGTCGACGAGCGGCACGTCCGGCAGGACTGGGCCTCCGGCTACACCAAGCTCCAGTGCCCCGACGGCTCTCTCCTCACCGGCTACAGCGTGCGGGGCTCGGCCGTCTCGGCGGCGCTGTGCGCGCCCGCCCCGGTCGGCTCCGGCGGCGGCCGCACGGTCTGGTTCGACCGGGGCGACAACCGGGGGTCCGCGCCCAAGGGCGGTGACTTCGCGTACGGGCACTACAAGGGGCAGTGCGCCGAGGACGAGTACGCGGCCGGGATCGCGTACACGGGCCGGGTGGGCTCGGGTCGAACCCCGGACGCGCTGTACTGCCGGCCCGTCGCACGGCAGTGAGGACCATGACGGGGGCACCGCCGCTCTCGTCGGCCGGGGGTGTCCCGGGCAACGGGTCGGGAGGAGCCGGGAGCGCTCATCGGCGAGCCTCCGGAGCGCGGAGAACCGGCGGCGGGAGGGGCGCTCCCGGCGCGCCCTTACCCTTGTTCCATGAGCAGCATCGACCGGAGCCACGCCGTGGACGTCAAGCGAACGTATGAGGTGCGCACCTACGGGTGCCAGATGAACGTCCACGACTCCGAGCGATTGTCCGGGCTGCTGGAGGACGCCGGTTACGTCCGCGCCCCCGAGGGTGCCGACGGCGACGCCGACGTCGTCGTCTTCAACACCTGCGCCGTCCGCGAGAACGCCGACAACCGGCTCTACGGCAACCTCGGGCGGCTCGCGCCCAGGAAGGCCTCGCGGCCCGGGATGCAGATCGCGGTGGGCGGCTGTCTGGCGCAGAAGGACCGCGACACCATCGTGAAGAAGGCGCCGTGGGTGGACGTCGTCTTCGGCACGCACAACATCGGCAAGCTGCCGGTCCTGCTGGAGCGCGCCCGCGTGCAGGAGGAGGCGCAGGTCGAGATCGCCGAGTCCCTGGAGGCGTTCCCGTCCACGCTGCCGACCCGGCGCGAGAGCGCGTACGCCGCGTGGGTCTCCATCTCCGTCGGCTGCAACAACACCTGCACCTTCTGCATCGTCCCGGCGCTGCGCGGCAAGGAGAAGGACCGCCGGACCGGCGACATCCTCGCCGAGATCGAGGCGCTGGTCGGCGAGGGCGTCTCCGAGATCACGCTGCTCGGTCAGAACGTCAACGCGTACGGCTCCGACATCGGCGACCGCGAGGCGTTCAGCAAGCTGCTGCGGGCCTGCGGGACCATCGAGGGCCTGGAGCGCGTCCGCTTCACCTCCCCGCACCCGCGCGACTTCACGGACGACGTGATCGCGGCGATGGCGGAGACCCCCAACGTGATGCCGCAGCTGCACATGCCGTTGCAGTCCGGCTCGGACACGGTCCTGAAGGCGATGCGCCGCTCGTACCGGCAGGAGCGTTACCTCGGGATCATCGAGAAGGTCCGCGCCGCCATCCCGCACGCGGCCATCACGACCGACATCATCGTGGGCTTCCCCGGCGAGACCGAGGAGGACTTCGAGCAGACGCTGCACGTCGTGCGCGAGGCCCGGTTCGCGCAGGCCTTCACCTTCCAGTACTCCAAGCGGCCCGGGACCCCGGCCGCGACCATGGAGGACCAGATCCCCAAGGAGGTCGTCCAGGCGCGGTACGAGCGTCTCGTCGCCCTTCAGGAGGAGATCTCCTGGGAGGAGAACAAGAAGCAGGTCGGCCGCACCCTGGAGCTGATGGTCGCCGAGGGCGAGGGCCGCAAGGACGGCGCCACCCACCGCCTCTCCGGCCGCGCCCCCGACAACCGCCTGGTCCACTTCACCAAGCCGGACCAGGAGGTCCGCCCCGGCGACGTGGTCACCGTCGAGATCACCTACGCGGCCCCGCACCACCTCCTCGCCGAGGGCGCCGTCCTGGACGTGCGCCGCACCCGCGCGGGCGACGCCTGGGAGAAGCGCAACGCCGCCGAGGTCGCGAAGCCGGCGGGCGTCATGCTGGGCCTGCCGCAGATCGGCGTTCCCGAGCCGCTGCCGGTGGCCACCGGGGGCTGCGCCCTCGACTGAGGTGCGGGGTCACGCGGGTTACCCTGCCGATCATGCTTGTCGCTGCCGCCGTCTGCCCCTGTCCGCCCCTGCTCGTTCCCGAGGTCGCCGCGGGCGCCGCGCCCGAACTGGATGAGGCGCGCGCCGCGTGCGTGGACGCGCTCGGCGTGCTCGCCGCGTCGCGGCCCGACCGGCTGGTGGTCGTCGGGCCCGGCGGGGTGGGGGAGCACGGGGTGTATCCGGAAGGGGCGCGCGGCTCCTTCCGGGGGTTCGGCGTCGACGCCGACGTACGACTGGGCACGGAGAAGGCGGCGGAGTCCGAGCGGGAGCTGCCGCCCTCGCTGGCGGTCGCTGCCTGGCTGCTGGAGCGGACCGGATGGGCCGATGCCCCGGTCGAGGGACTCGGGGTGGGGGAACCTCTGGGCGCCGAGCGGTGTATCGAGACGGGACGGGGGATCGCCGCGGGGCCGGAGCGGACGGCGATGCTGGTGATGGGCGACGCCAGCGCCTGTCGCACGCTGAAGGCACCGGGCTATCTCGACGAGCGCGCCGAGCCCTTCGACGCGGCCGTCGCGCGGGCGCTGGGCACGGTGGACCTCGCCGCGCTCACGGCACTGGACACCGAGCTGGCCCGGGAGTTGAAGGCCTCCGGCCGGGCGCCCTGGCAGGTCCTCGCGGGGGCCGCGGAAGGCGCCGGCCTGGCCGGGACGCTGCTGCACGAGAGCGCGCCGTACGGCGTGGGGTATCTGGTCGCGACCTGGTCCTAGTTCTTCCGGTTCGGGTTTCAGGGCCGTGGTCTGAGTCTGCTCCGTGGTCTGGCGCTGGTCCGGGTCCGGTCCGTGTTCCGGGCGGTCCCTGAGAACGGCGGACGGCCGGGAGCGTGGACGCTCCGCGGCCGTCCGCCGGTGTGCCGTGTTCAGGACGCCGGAGGCGGGCCGCTCGGCGGGGTGGGTCCGGCGCCGGGGCCGGTTCCGCCCGGGCCCATACCGCCCGTTCCCGTGCCGCCCTCGTCCTTGTGCGCGAGTCGGTCCATGGCGCCCTTGGCCTTGCCTGTGCCCGTCTGGATCTTGTCGCTGTACTTGCCCTTGGTCTTCTCGTCGACCACCTTGGCGGCCCGGTCCAGACCGTGCTGGATCTTGCCGCCGTGCTGCTGGGCGAGGTCGGACACCTTGCCCTTGGCAGGGCTGAGCTTGGCCTTCAAATCGTGCAGGAGACCCATCATTCACCTTCCCACGCGGGATCGTCAGGTGCGGGCGCCGTCGCCGGCCTCTCGATCGGCCGCCTCGTCGGCGGACTGCTGCTTGGGGATCTCGACGCCCTCGGGGTCGGCGCTTTCGGAGTCGGCGCGCCGGGAGTCGGGGCCCTCGGTGTCGACGGCCTCCGTCGTCGTCGCCCCGTCCGGAGCCGCGCCATCGGTCCCGGTCTCGGTCTCGGTCTTGGCCTCGGCCTCGTTCGAGCCCTTCGCCTCCGTGGCCGTCGCCCCAGTGACCTCTTCCGCCTGAGCCGCCTCTTCTGTCGCCTTCGACCTCCGGAGAAGCCGTGCCAAAACGCCCATATCAACTCCATACGTTACTCGTGCGGGCGAAATCCCGCGTCGTCCGGTGCGTCCGTTTGCGTCGCCCGGATCGCCGCCTCTCGACATGCGGCAGCGCGTATCTCGCAACTGGCAACGACATCGGTCCCGCGCCGTCACGTAACTCGTTCGAGGCCACCCTCCGGGGTTTGCGAGACTGGGGCGGTGAGCAGCACACCCTCCCCTCCCCGCGTCATCGCCGTCGTCGGTCCTACAGCGGCCGGAAAGTCCGATCTGGGCGTCTTCCTGGCCCAGCGGCTCGGCGGCGAGGTCGTCAACGCCGACTCCATGCAGCTCTACCGAGGGATGGACATCGGCACCGCCAAGCTGACGACCGAGGAGCGGGCCGGCGTCCCGCACCACCTGCTGGACATCTGGGACGTCACCGTCACCGCCTCCGTCGCCGAGTACCAGCGCCTCGCGCGCGAGCGGATCGACGCGCTGCTCGCCGAGGGGCGCTGGCCCGTCCTGGTCGGCGGCTCCGGCCTGTACGTGCGTGGCGCCGTCGACAACCTGGAGTTCCCCGGCACCGACCCGGAGGTCCGCGCCCGGCTCGAGGACGAGCTCACGCTGCGCGGCTCGGGCGCGCTGCACGCCCGGCTGGCCGCCGCCGACCCCGACGCGGCGCACGCGATCCTGCCCAGCAACGGCCGCCGTATCGTCCGCGCCCTCGAGGTGATCGAGATCACCGGCCAGCCCTTCACGGCCAACCTGCCGGGCCACGACTCGGTCTACGACACCGTGCAGATCGGCGTCGACGTCGCCCGCCCCGAACTCGACGAGCGCATCGCCCGCCGCGTCGACCGGATGTGGGACGCGGGGCTCGTCGACGAGGTGCGCGCGCTGGAGGCGCAGGGGTTGCGCGAGGGGCGTACGGCCTCGCGCGCGCTCGGCTACCAGCAGGTGCTCGCGGCGCTCGCCGGGGAGTGCACCATGGACGAGGCCCGCGCCGAGACCGTACGTGCCACCAAACGCTTCGCGCGCCGCCAGGATTCATGGTTCAGACGCGATCCGCGGGTGCACTGGCTGAGTGGGGCTGCGGCGGATCTCACAGAACTTCCGCACCTCGCACTGGCGTTGGTCGAACGACCGGTTACAGCCTGATCACGTCATGGCATCGGGACGCTCCGGCCGTCATCCCGGCCTCCGGCGCCGTGCCATCATCGAGCTTCGATCGACCAAGTGGAGTCCGAGTTGGGAGGGCGCGTGGCGATGGAGGCCGGCCCTCGCGACACCGCACAAGGCACCGAGCCCGTCACCGGTGAACGGGGCGGGGCGGAGCACGACGGTGCCCGGCTGAGCCCGGACGGGCCCGACGAGACCCCGGACGGCGTGACCGAGGACGGTCCCGAGCCCGAGGAGATGTTCGCGGGCGGTCCCGAGGTCGAGGTCGAGCTGCGCCCGCAGCGCCGACTGCGCATCTGGCAGCTCGCGCCCATCGTGTCGCTGGCCGCGGTCGGCTCCCTGATGTTCGCCTTCCCCCTCGCCTTCGACTTCGGCGACAGCGGCGCGGTGATCGCCATGCTGGGCCTGCTGATCTGCTCGTGCGCCGCGGGCTGGGGAATGATGGCGGCGCGCCGCGTGGGTTACACGTGGCCGGGCCTGCCCCCGCGGGGATCGGGCAAGCGGCCCGACTGGCGGGTGGTGATCGCGTACGTGCTGGTGGTGGCCCTGGTGGTCGTGCTGGCGGTGTGGCGCGTGGCCAGACTGCGCTGACCGCGCTTCGGGCGCGGCGCTGTCGGTGGGGCACCGCACCGTACGATCGGTGTATGAGCACGCGGATCGCCTTCCTCAAGGGTCACGGCACCGAGAACGACTTCGTGATCGTCCCGGACCCCGAGAACGCCCTCGACCTGCCCCCGGCCGCCGTCGCCGCGCTGTGCGACCGGCGCGCGGGCATCGGCGGGGACGGTCTGCTGCACGTGGTGCGCTCCGCCGCCCATCCCGAGGCCAAGGACATGGCGGCCGAGGCGGAGTGGTTCATGGACTACCGCAACGGCGACGGCTCGGTCGCGGAGATGTGCGGCAACGGCGTCCGCGTCTTCGCCCGCTACCTCCAGCGCGCCGGACACGTCACCGCGGGGGACCTCGCGGTCGCCACGCGCGGGGGCGTGAAGCGCGTCCGCGTCGACGAGGACGGCGACGTGACCGTCGGCATGGGCAAGGCGCTGCTTCCCGAAGGCGACGTCACGGTCAGTGTCGGTGAGCGGAGCTGGCCCGCGCGCAACGTGAACATGGGCAACCCGCACGCGGTGGCTTTCGTGGCGGACCTCGCGCACGCGGGTGACCTGTACGCGCCGCCGCCGTTCAGCCCGGCCTCCGCCTACCCGGACGGGGTCAACGTGGAGTTCGTGGTGGACCGCGGCCCGCACCACGTCGCCCTGCGGGTGCACGAGCGCGGCTCCGGCGAGACCCGCTCCTGCGGCACGGGCGCGTGCGCCGTCGCCGTGGCCGCGGCGCGCCGGGACGGCGCCGACCCGACGATCACCGGTACGCCCACGACGTACACCGTCGACGTCCCCGGCGGCACGCTGGTGATCACCGAGCGGCCCGACGGAGAGATCGAGATGACCGGACCCGCGGTGATCGTCGCCGAGGGCGAGATCGACGCGGACTGGCTGGCGACCCTGGCCCGGTGACCGCTGACCGCTGACCGCTGGCCAAGCGCGGCACCGGGCGCTGAACCGCTGACCACGCGCCCGCCGGGCTCTGACCGCTGGCCAAGCGCGCCGCCGGGCTCTGAACCGCTGACCACGCGCGGCACCGGGCTCTGACCGCTGGCCAAGCGCGCCGCCGGGCTCTGACCGCTGGCCAAGCGCGCCGCCGGACGCTGGGCCTCTGAGCGCCGCCGACCGCTCCCCGGTGGCCGCCGACCGCCGCCGACCGCTGAGCCGGGCAACGACTTGATATCGGTGTGCCGGGTGCCCGGTCTGCGGAGGCCCGTCCTCCGCGGCCACCCGGTCGAGGATCGAATCCCAGGTCGGCCGCAGGTCGCACGGTTCGAAACCGTAAACCTGCGAACCTTCGCTCGAATGGGTGATCCGTTTCACGCTCGGCGAGAGGCGGTCAGCCGCGCGTGATGGGCTCGGTAGCATCAAGCACCGGCCCGGACGGGGGATGCGTTGCCACCCCCTGTGCCGTGTCCGCCATTGGGGCACCCCGTCCGCCGGTCCACGCAGCCGGAGGTGCCCATGAGTGCGGAGGCCACGAACCCCGCGACGCCAGGTCCGGTAGCCGGGCCCGCCGCGCGCTGGCGGGCCCGGATCGACCTGCGGCGTCTGGGCCGTGCCGCGCTGCTCGGCCCGGCCGCCCGCGACCGGCTGCCGGACGCCATCGGCCATGTCGCCGAGGCCCACCGCGCCCATCACCCCGACGCCGACCTCGAACCGCTGCGCCGCGCCTATGTGCTGGCCGAGTCCTCGCACCGCGGCCAGATGCGCAAGAGCGGCGAGCCGTACATCACGCACCCGCTCGCCGTGACCCTCATCCTCGCCGAACTCGGCGCCGAGACCACGACGTTGACCGCCTCCCTGCTCCACGACACCGTCGAGGACACCGAGGTGACGCTCGATCAGGTCGGCGAGCAGTTCGGCGCCGAGGTCCGCTATCTCGTCGACGGCGTAACGAAGTTGGAGAAGGTCGACTACGGCGCCGCCGCCGAGCCGGAGACCTTCCGCAAGATGCTCGTCGCCACCGGCAACGACGTCCGCGTGATGTCGATCAAACTCGCCGACCGGCTGCACAACATGCGCACCCTCGGCGTGATGCGCCCCGAGAAACAGGCCCGCATCGCCAAGGTCACCCGGGACGTCCTCATCCCGCTCGCCGAACGGCTGGGTGTGCAGGCGCTCAAGACCGAGCTGGAGGACCTGGTCTTCGCGATCCTGCACCCCGAGGAGTACGAGCACACGCGGGAGTTGATCGTCGACAACGCCTCCCGTGCGGACGATCCGCTCGCCGAGGTCGCCGACGAGATGCGCTCGGTCCTCAGGGACGCCGACATCCAGGCCGAAGTCCTCATCCGGCCGCGGCACTTCGTCTCCGTGCACCGGGTGGCCCGCAAGCGCGGCCGGCTGCGCGGCGCCGACTTCGGGCGGCTGCTGGTGCTGGTCGGCGAGGACGCGGACTGCTACGGCGTCCTCGGCGAACTGCACACCTGTATGACGCCGGTGGTCTCGGAGTTCAAGGACTTCATCGCCGTACCGAAGTTCAACCTCTACCAGTCGCTGCACACCGCGGTGGCGCGCGCGGACGGGCAGGTCGTCGAGGTCCTCATCCGCACCCACCAGATGCACAAGGTGGCGGAGGCCGGGGTGGTCGCGCTCAGCAATCCCTACGCCCCCTCGTCCGACGAGCCCGTCGACGGCGAGCGCGCCGACCCCACCCGCCCGGGCTGGCTCTCCCGGCTCCTGGACTGGCAGGAAGCGGCACCCGACCCCGACACCTTCTGGTCCACCCTGCGCGAGGACCTCGCCCAGGACCGTGAGATCACCGTCTTCCGGCCCGACGGCGGCACGCTCGGCCTGCCCGAGGGGGCGACCTGTGTGGACGCGGCCTACGCGCAGTACGGCGAGGACGCGCACGCCTGCATCGGAGCGCGGGTGAACGGCCGTCTCGCGACCCTGAGCACGGTGCTGCGGGACGGCGACACGGTCCAGCTCCTCATGGGCCAGGACCCGGCCTCCGAGCCCTCCAGGGAGTGGCTGGAGCACGCTCACACCCCCGCGGCCCGGATCGCCATCCAGCGCTGGCTGGCCTCCCACCCCTCGCCGGAGGACGGCGGCGAGGACCGCCGCGCCGTGGAGGGGGCGACGACCCCTCGCCCCACGACGGAGGCGCTGTCCACGGAGGGTTCCCCGACCGCCCGCCCGGCGGCCAACGTCGTCGCCGAGCAGCCGGACGCGACGGTACGGCTCGCGGGCTGCTGCACGCCGGTGCCGCCCGACGAGATCACCGGGTTCTCGGTGCGCGGGGGAGCGGTCACCGTGCACCGCGTGCAGTGCGCGGCGGTGGCCCGTATGAAGAACACGGGCCGGCCGGAGGTCGGGGTGCGCTGGGGTGACACGACGGAAGTCCGGGTGACCCTGGTAGCCGAATCGTTCGTCCGCCCGCACCTCCTGGCGGACCTCACCGAGGCGATGGCCCAGGAGGGCGCGGAGATCGTCTCGGCGACGGTGGAGCCCCCCACCCAGCAACGCGTCCGCCACACCTACACCGTCCAACTCCCGGAGGCGGGCCACCTCCCCGCCCTGATGCGGGCGATGCGGAACGTGGCGGGGGTGTACGACGTGAGCAGGACCCAGACGCAGCCGGGGCTGTCGTAGGGCCCCAGTACCTGGGACGGGCAGCGTCGCCGACGCGCGACTACCCGTTCGGGTGGGCCGGTCGCGCGTCTCCGCTGTCTCGCGTGTCGCCGCTGGTAGCGGTGGTCCATGCCGCACACCCCCCGCCCTCACCGCCGCAAGGCCGCCGCCCTGCTCGCCTCCGCCGTGTCCGTCTGCCTCCTCGCCGCGAGCGCACCCGCCGAGCCCCGGGGCCTCGGTGACCGCCTCTTCCCCCACCTGGGCAACCCCGGCTACGACGTCGCCTCGTACGACCTCTCCTTCACCTATCCGGGCAGCAACAGCAAGCCTCTCCAGGCGGTCACCACCATCGACGCCTGGACGACGGAACCGCTCGACCGGGTCAACCTCGACTTCAGCCACGGCGAGGTCCACTCCGTGGAGCTGGACGGCGAACCGGCCGCCTTCACCACCGCGGGAGAGGACCTGGTCGTCACCCCCGAGGACCCCCTCCCCAGTGGCAGCTGGCTGCGGATCACCGTGCGGCACACCAGCGACCCGATGCCCGCGAAGAACCGTGACGGCGGCTGGGTGCGCACCGCGGACGGACTCGCCATGGCCAACCAGGCCGACGCCGCCCACCTGGTCTTCCCCGGCAACGACCACCCCTCGGACAAGGCGATGTTCACCATCCGGGTGACCGCCCCGAACGGCTACACCGCCGTGGCCAACGGCATCCCCACCGACGTGGACCGTTCCCGCGCGGCGACGACCTGGACGTACCGCACCCAACACCCCATGGCCACCGAGCTGGCCCAGGTGTCCGTCGGCCGCTCCACGGTCGTCCGCCGGACGGGACCGCACGGCCTGCCCGTCCGGGACGTCGTCCCCACCAAGGACCGCGAGCGCCTGGAGCCGTGGCTGGCCAGGACGCCGGACCAGATCTCCTGGATGGAGGGCAAGGTCGGCCGCTACCCCTTCGAGACGTACGGCGTGCTCATGGCGGACGTGGACACCGGCTTCGAACTGGAGACCCAGACCCTCTCCCTCTTCGAGCTGGACCTGTTCACCGAGCCCGCCTACCCGGCCTGGTACGTGGAATCGATCATGGTGCACGAGCTGGCGCACCAGTGGTTCGGCGACAGCGTCAGCCCTCGCACCTGGTCCGACCTGTGGCTCAACGAGGGCCACGCCACCTGGTACGAGGCCCTGTACGCGGAGGAGAAGGCCGACCGTCCCCTCCAGGCCCGGATGAAGGCCGCGTACGGTGCCTCCGACCGCTGGCGCGCCGCCGGCGGACCCCCGGCCGCGCCCAAGGTGCCCAGCCCCGGCCAGAAGATCGGCATCTTCCGCCCGAACGTCTACGACGGCGCCGCGCTGATCCTCTACGCCCTCCGCCAGGAGATCGGTCGCCCGGCGTTCGAGCGTCTGGAGCGGGCCTGGGTCGCCCGCCACAAGGACGGCGTCGCCACCACCGACGACTTCGTGGCGCTCGCCTCGGAGATGTCGGGGCGCGACCTGAGCGGCTTCCTGCACCCGTGGCTGTACGGCGAGAAGACCCCGCCGATGCCCGGCCACCCGGACTGGGAATCGGTGATCCCCGCGAAGGCCCCCACGAAGATCCCCGCAAAGGCTCCCGCGAAGATCCCCGCGAAATAAGGCGATGACGAGACGTCCCGTGCCGTGCGACCATCTTCAGGTCGGCGGCGCCCGGTACGGGACCCGGAGCCCCAGCGGTTCCGCGGGAATCTCCCGGGGCATTCGTACGTTGTGCACAATGACCGCCGTAACGGAATCCTCAACGACGTAAGGACCCAATGACCTCCTCTTCTTCCCCTTCCCAGGACACACAGCGCAAGCGTCTGGCGCACGATCACCCCGACGGTCTTCGGGCCGATGCCCTGATGGAAGAGGACGTCGCCTGGAGCCACGAGATCGACGGAGAGCGGGACGGCGACCAGTTCGACCGCTCCGAGCGCGCGGCTCTGCGCCGCGTCGCGGGCCTCTCCACCGAACTCGAGGACGTCACCGAGGTCGAGTACCGCCAGCTCCGTCTGGAGCGGGTCGTGCTCGTCGGTGTCTGGACCTCTGGGACCGTGCAGGACGCGGAGAACTCCCTCGCCGAGCTGGCCGCCCTCGCCGAGACGGCGGGCGCGCTCGTGCTCGACGGTGTGATCCAGCGCCGCGACAAGCCCGACGCGGCCACCTTCATCGGCTCCGGCAAGGCCCTGGAGCTGCGCGACATCGTGCTGGAGAGCGGTGCCGACACCGTGATCTGCGACGGCGAGCTTAGCCCCGGCCAGTTGATCGCCCTCGAGGACGTCGTCAAGGTCAAGGTCATCGACCGTACGGCCCTGATCCTCGACATCTTCGCCCAGCACGCCAAGTCCCGGGAGGGCAAGGCGCAGGTCGCGCTCGCGCAGATGCAGTACATGCTGCCAAGGCTGCGCGGCTGGGGTCAGTCGCTGTCCCGTCAGATGGGCGGCGGCAAGGGTGGCGGCCTGGCCACCCGTGGTCCCGGTGAGACCAAGATCGAGACGGACCGGCGCCGGATCCGCGAGAAGATGGCGAAGATGCGCCGGGAGATCGCGGACATGAAGACCGGCCGCGAGATCAAGCGCCAGGAGCGCAAGCGCCACAAGGTGCCCTCGGTCGCCATCGCGGGCTACACCAACGCCGGTAAGTCCTCCCTGCTCAACCGCCTCACGGGCGCGGGTGTGCTGGTCGAGAACGCCCTGTTCGCGACCCTGGACCCGACCGTGCGCCGCGCGGAGACCCCGAGCGGCCGGCTGTACACGCTGGCGGACACCGTCGGCTTCGTCCGGCACCTGCCGCACCACCTGGTCGAGGCGTTCCGCTCCACGATGGAGGAGGTCGGCGAGTCCGACCTGATCCTGCACGTGGTCGACGGTTCGCACCCGAACCCGGAGGAGCAGCTGGCGGCCGTGCGCGAGGTGATCAGGGACGTCGGCGCCATCGACGTACCCGAGATCGTCGTGATCAACAAGGCCGACGCGGCCGACCCGCTGACGCTCCAGCGGCTGCTGCGGATCGAGAAGCGTGCCATCGCCGTCTCGGCCCGCACCGGCCGGGGCATCCCGGAACTGCTCGCGCTGATCGACAACGAGCTGCCGAGGCCGTCGGTCGAGATCGAGGCGCTGGTGCCGTACACCCACGGCAAGCTCGTCGCCCGTGCGCACGACGAGGGTGAGGTGATCTCCGCGGAGCACACCCCGGAGGGCACCCTGCTCAAGGCGCGGGTGCATGAGGAGCTGGCCGCGGAGCTGGCGCCGTACGTGCCGACTCCGGCGGCCTGAGTACGCGGAAGGCCCGCTCCCCGTGTGTGGGGAGCGGGCCTTCTTTCATGCGCGGGGCCTCGACACGGGCCCTCATCCGCGGGCCTTCCAGGTGCGGTCACCGGCCGCCGTACGTCTTGCTCATGTTCTGGTAGAGCGCCTCGGCGCCCTCGCCGAGCTGCGGTCCGGCCAGCCAGGTGTTGTCCTCCGGGCCGATGGAGGTGTTGGAGACCAGCTTGGTCTCGCCGTCCACCACCCGGAACCAGCCGCCGCCGGACGAGCCGCCGGTCATCGTGCAGCCGATGCGGTACATCGTCGGCAGGGTCGGGCTGAGCGAGAACCGGCCCGGCTGGTCGAGGCACTTGAACATCTTCAGACCGTTGTACGGCGGCGCCGCCGGGTAGCCCCAGGCGCCCATCGTGCCGGACTCGGTCGCGGACGGCGCGGAGAAGTCGACGTCCAGTGCGGCACCGACCGTCTCCTCCAGTGACTTACCGCCCTGCTCCGGCTGCACGTGCAGCACCGAGTAGTCGTACGCGGCACCCGCGCCGCCCGTGGCCGAGCCGCCCTGGATCCACTCGTTCGAGGTGGAGGCCCAGTCCGCCCACCAGTTGCCATAGGGGGCGATCTCGGTGGCGTTCGCGCCGGTCAGCTCTGCCTCGGACTTGCCGAGGTCGTTGTAGGCCGGGACGAAGGCGATGTTGCGGTACCAGCCGCCGTCACCACCGGCGTGCACGCAGTGCCCGGCCGTCCACACCAGGTTGGACTTGCCCGGGTGGTTGACGTCCTTGATCACCGTGCCGGAGCACACGGCCGCGCCCTCGGGGGTGTCGAAGAAGACCTTCCCGACGGGGGCCGCGTTCTTGTGGTACGGCGTCTTCTCGGCCACGGCCTCGACGGGTGCCGGCTCCGGGTCGCTGACGCCCTGGTCGGCGGAGGCGTCCTTCACCGAGACCGTCTTGTCGGCCTCCTTCGCGGACCGCATCCGGTCGGGCTCCCACAGGCCCTCGATCACCGGGTTGACGAAGTCCTTGGCCTCACTGAGCCACTTGTCCTTGTCCCAGTCCTGCCAGCCGCCGTCCTTCCACTTGTCCACGTCGATGCCGTGGTCCTTGAGCTTGTCGGCGATGCCCTGGGGCACCTCGACCTTGCCCTGGTCGGTCGCCTGGGAGGCGCTCGGCTTGTCGCTCGCCTGATCGTCGCCGGAACCGCTGCACGCGGTGGCGGTCAGTGCCACGGCCGCGAGAAGCGCGGTGGCGGCGAGACGGGTACGTGTGGAACGCATGGTGCGGTGACCCCCGTAGAACTGCTGTGATGATTGATCCGGGCGTGCCTCTGGCACGCGACACCCCACTATGCCCGGGGAGTTGAGGGCGAACGGCGGCGGGACCGTGAAGGTTTTCCGGTCCCGCCGCGGCGGTTGCCTATCGGACCCCCGGGCGGGCGATCACTGCCCCGCGAACTTCCCGCTGACCTCGTCGAAAATGCCCTTGGCCTCCTTGCCGAGCCGCGGCCCGGCCAGCCAGCCCGACTCCACCGGGCCGATGGAGGTGTTGGAGACCAGCGCGGGCTTGCCGTCGGAGCCGGTGGCGACCCAGCCGCCGCCGGACGAACCGCCGGTCATCGTGCAGCCGATGCGGTACATCGTGGGGTCGGTCTTGTTCAGCGACAGCCGACCCGGCTTGTCCTGGCACTGGTACAGCTTCTGCCCGTCGAACGGCGGGGCCGCCGGGTAGCCGGTCGCGGTGATGCTGTCGACCTGCGGCACGGCGGGCGCGTTGAAGTCCACCGGCAGCGCCGAACCGGCCATCTCCTCCAGCGACTTGCCGCCGCTGCCCTCCTCCGGCGTCACATGGATGACGGCGAAGTCGTAGCCGGCGCCGTCACCGCCGGTCGCACCGCCCTGCTCGATCCACTGATCCGAGGTCTGCACCCAGTCGCCCCACCAGACACCGTAGGGAGCGATCTCCTCCCGGGCGGCGCCCTCCAGGGCGGCCGTCTCCATGGCGGAGTCGTTGTACGACGGCACGAACGCGATGTTCCGGTACCAGCCGCCCTTCTTGCCCGCGTGCACGCAGTGGCCCGCGGTCCACACCAGGTTGGACTTACCGGGGTTGGCCGGGTCCGCCACGACCGTCGCCGAGCAGACCATCGTGCCCTCGGGCGCGTCGAAGAACACCTTGCCGGCCGTCGGCGCGCTGTCGTGGTACGAGGCCGGCACGGCCTGCGCCTCCACCGGCGCCGGAGTCGGATCCGTCACGCCCTGGTCACCGGAGAGGTCGCTCTCCTCGACACCCTGGTCGGGCTCCTCGGCCTCACGCATCCGGTCCGGGTCCCACAGGTCCTCGATGATCGGGTTGACGAAGTCCTCGGCCTCGCGCAGCCAGTCGTCCTTGTCCCAGTCCTTCCAGGCGCCGTCCTTCCACTTGTCGATGTCGATCCCGTGGTCCTTGAGCCGGTCCTTGATGTCGTCCGGGATCGAGATCTTGTCGTCGCCCGCCGCGGCCGTCGCGGACGATCCGCCGCCACCGGCCTCGGCGCCGCCCGAGTCACAGGCGGTCGCGGTGAGCGCGAGAACCGCGGCCAGGGCGACGGCGGCCGGCAAGGGGGAGGTGCTGCGCCGCGCGCCCCTCCCTCGGCGAGCGGTGGACGACGGCCGTATCGATCGCATGATCTGACTCCCCCTGAGGTGAACGAACTCGGCGGCACTGCCGCGCTTCCGCGTCGCGCACGGCGACGACCGGTGACGGCACCACACACTATGCGCTCGCTGCGGGGGACTTCCGCCGGAACGGCAACGGTTTCGCTACAGGCTGCTGACCTGGACAACCTCCGTGGCAGATGGGTTGCGGTGCGGTCGGAGCCGGTTGCGGACGGGAGTGTTTCGGGAGGGTCGGAAGGGGTCCGGGAGCGGAGGGCAACTGGAGGCGGGCGGATGACAGTTGGCGCGGCGGGCTGCGGTTGCGGCTCGGACGGGGCGGGGACGGAGGCGGGGATGGGGGTGGATCAAGGCTGTGGCGGCCGGGGCCTGACGCGTCCGCTTCGCGACGGCGAGGGCACCTGGGTCCGTCGCGGACATCGGGCCGAAGCTCCCGTCCTGGTAAGGATCTTGACGCAACCCGTAACCGAGTGAGCGTTGAGCGGTTGGTAGCGGTGGGGGTTCTGCTGTCCGAGCGCGCCCCCGTGCCCATTTCCCCGGAGCTTCGAGTGAAGGCTCGCGGGGGTGCGTATGTCGGGACGGGCGAGGACACACGTGACCTGCTCGCCCCTGGACGGCGGGAGGACGGGGAGCGGTGGCTGTGACCGAGTCTGCGCATGGAGGGCCGGCCAGGGCGCTGGGGGTGCGTGAGGCAGGAGAAACAGACAGGGAAAAGGCTGGAGCGCCTGCGCCTGTGCCAGCGCCGGGGGCGGGTGAAGCGGACGGACGCGAGTCGGGCGGGCGCGACTCGGGCGGATGCAATTCGGGTGGGCGCGAGTCGGGTGGGCGGCGGCAGCGCGAGGGGCTGGGCGAGCGCTCCTCCTGGCACGAGGGCATCCTGAGGCGGCAATCGGCGCGCGAATCGGCGGCGCGGACTTACGCGCGCGCCCTGCCGATCGTCCCCGTACGGGCACGCGGGATGACGATCGAGGGTGCGGACGGGCGGCGGTACCTGGACTGCCTCTCCGGAGCCGGGACTTTGGCGCTCGGCCACAACCACCCGGTAGTCCTGGAAGCCATCCGCAAGGTCCTCGACTCCGGCGCCCCTTTGCACGTCCTCGACCTGGCGACCCCGGTCAAGGACGCCTTCACCACCGAACTGTTCCGCACGCTTCCACCCGGACTCGCCGACCACGCCCGCGTGCAGTTCTGCGGGCCCGCCGGAACGGATGCCGTCGAGGCCGCCTTCAAGCTCGTCCGCACCGCCACCGGCCGTGACGGGATGCTCGCCTTCACCGGTGCCTACCACGGGATGACCGCGGGCGCCCTCGAAGCCTCCGGCAACGCCTTCGACGTGCGCGTCGCCCGCCTGCCCTACCCCCAGGACTACCGCTGCCCGTTCGGCGTCGGTGGCGAACACGGCGCCGAACTCGCCGCCCGCTGGACGGAATCCGTCCTCGACGACCCCAAGTCGGGGGTACCCATCCCCGCCGGCATGATCCTCGAGCCCGTGCAGGGCGAGGGCGGAGTGATCCCCGCGCCCGACCCCTGGCTGCGCGGCATGCGCTGCCTCACCGCCGACCGTTCCATCCCGCTGATCGTCGACGAGGTCCAGACCGGCGTCGGACGCACCGGCGCCTTCTGGGCGGTGGAGCACAGTGGGGTCACACCCGACGTGATGGTGCTCTCGAAGGCCATCGGCGGCAGCCTCCCGCTGGCCGTCGTCGTCTACCACGAGGACCTCGACGTCTGGCAACCCGGCGCTCATGCGGGCACCTTCCGAGGCAACCAACTCGCCATGGCGGCCGGCACGGCGACCCTCGCTTACGTCCGAGAGAACGCCCTCGCCGAACGCGCCCACCACCTGGGCGCCCGCATGCTCTCCGAACTCGACGGACTCGTTGCCGAGTTCGCCTGCATCGGCGACGTCCGGGGCAGGGGCCTGATGATCGGCGTGGAAGTGGTGGACCCCGGCGAAACGCAAGGGCACCCGCCCCAGGCACCGGACGCGCTCCAAGCCCCGGAAGCGGGGCGAGCACCAGCCGCGGTCCGGGCTCCGGAGGTGATTTGGGCCCCGGAGGGGAGCGGGGCCGCGGAGACGATCCGGGGAGCGGAGGCGATCCAGGACCCTCTTGCGCACCCAGACCCGGAACCGAGCCAGTCCCCGCTGCGATCGCGTGCCGCTCGCCACCCCCGCCCGCCTGCCCCCGAACTCGCCGCCGCCGTCCAGCGGGAGTGCCTGAGACGAGGACTGATCGTCGAACTCGGAGGACGCCACAACAGTGTCGTACGGCTCCTGCCACCGCTGACGATCAGCGACGAGCAGGCGGCCGCCGTACTGGACCGTCTGACCGACGCCGTGCACGTGGTCGCGCACGCTCACACCGAACCCAGGCCTCACCACTGACACCTTCCTCTCCACCAGAACCACCTCTCCAGGAACAGAGCAGACGTTGGGAACCGACCAGACGTTGAACACCACCCGCGCATCCGACGAGCACCCCCCAAGGAGAGCGGACACCCCGGCGGACGCCCGCCTGTCCCACCCCGAGCCGTCGTTTGCGCCGACGCACGTCTCCGTCCCCTCACAGGGAGGCAGCCCGGAGTCGGCACCTCCGGCGACCGAGGACAGCTCGCCGTCAGGGAGCACCCTGGTGCCCTCACCGCCGCACACTCCCGCGCAGGGCGGTGCTCCCGACGCGGAACGGCTGCGCCGTCCCGCCCCCGACCTCCTGGAGCACCCCGACCCGTACGCCACGGCCCAGGCCGCCGCCGTGGAGAACCTGCTCCGCTGCTGGGTTCGGGAAGCAGGCCTTCCGGCCCCTGCGGACGGCACCCTGCGAATCCCTCTCCCCGCAAGCGGCACGGCCCTGATCGCACCGGTCCACTACTGGTCCCCAACGGGCTGGCACCGCTTCGGCCTCCCGCACCTGGCAGGTGCCCCCGAACAGTCCCCGCCCATCGACGCGGTCACGGTCGCCGCACTGCTGTCACGGGAGGCTCGGGGCGGCCCCGAAGCCATGGCCCCCCACGCCTCCCCTCACGGCACCGACCTCGTCGCCCGAGTAGCCGACTCCGTCGGCCGTACCGCCCTGTTCATCCGCGACCGCAGAGAGCGGCCCGCCGACGGCCCCGACCTCTTCCTCAGCGCCGAGCAGGCACTCGTCCTCGGACACCCGCTGCACCCCGCTCCGAAGAGCCGAGAAGGCCTCTCCGACTCCGAAGCGCGGCTGTACTCACCCGAATTGCGCGGCTCCTTTCCCCTTCACTGGATCGCCGTGGCTCCCTCCGTACTCGCCGCCGACTCGGCCTGGACCGAACGTGGCCGCCCGGTCACCGCGCCCCAGCTCACGACCAGACTCGCCGGCCCCGGGCTGCCCCTGCCCGACACCTACGCCGCACTGCCCTTGCATCCCTGGCAACTCCGCGAGGCCCGACACCGTCCGGAGATCGCCGCGTTGTTCGACGCCGGACTGCTGCGGGATCTCGGTCCTCACGGCACGCCGTGGCATCCCACCTCCTCCGTGCGCACCGTCCATCGGTCCGGCGCCCCCGCCATGCTCAAACTCTCGCTGGGCCTTCGCATCACCAACTCCCGTCGTGAGAACCTCCGCAAGGAACTGCACCGCGGTGTCGAGGTCCACCGCCTCCTTCGCTCCGGGCTGTCCGGGCAGTGGCAGACCGCGCACCCGGGCTTCGACATCGTCCGTGACCCGGCCTGGCTCGCCGTCGACGGACCGCAGGGTGACCCGGTGCCCGGACTGGACGTGATGATCAGGCACAACCCGTTCCACCCCGCTGCCGATGTCTCCTGCGTCGCCGGGTTCGTCTCCCCCCGCCCGCGGGCCGCGGCGACCGACCCGGTCGGGCCCATCCCCATCCGACCGCAGGTCGCGCTGAACAACGCCACCGAACACCACCGGCCGACCGCCTCGATCCCCACCTGGCGTTCCCGGCTGGCCGAAGTCGTCACACGCCTCGCCGCCCGGACCGGCCGACCCCGAGGCGCCGTATCCGCCGAGTGGTTCCTGCGCTATCTCGAACACGTGGTTCGCCCGGTGCTCTGGTTCGACGCCAAGGCCGGCATCGCACTGGAGGCGCATCAGCAGAACACCCTGCTCCTGCTGGACACGGACGGTTGGCCCGCCGGCGGCCGGTACCGGGACAACCAGGGCTACTACTTCCGTGAATCGCGTCGCGCGGAACTCGATGCCCGACTGCCCGGCATCGGCGAGCACAGCGACACCTTCGTCTCCGACGAGGTGACCGACGAACGCTTCGCCTACTACCTCGCCATCAACAACGTGCTCGGCCTCGTCGGTGCCTTCGGCTCTCAGGGCCTCGCCGACGAACGGTTGCTGCTCGCGGCCTTTCGCCGATTCCTCGGCGACGTGGCCTCCGGCCCCGCGTGCCTGCGAACCTCACTCCCGGCTCTTCTGCTCGACTCACCCACCCTGCGCTGCAAGGCCAACCTCCGCACCCGGCTGCACGGCCTGGACGAACTCGTGGGTCCGGTCGACACCCAGTCCGTGTACGTCACCATCGCCAACCCCCTCCATGTCTGAGCTGTGCCGTAGGACGGCCGGAACCGCCACAGCCGCCTGAACCCGAAGCCCGCGCACCTGACTTCCTGATCAATTCACCCCCCGCGTTTCCGAGGCACATGACCCACCCCGTCTTCTGAGAGGAGCGTCGCCGTGGCTCTCAACGACGCGAGCACCGACGCGAGCACCGACGCCGGTATCGACCCCGCCACCGCAGTCGGCACCGATACGGCCCCCAGCGTCTGCCCTAGTGGGGACAGCGAGGACACGCTGGAGCTACGCCTGCCGGACGAACTCCTCGCGCTGCTCGCGGCGACCGAGGACGCCGGGGCCGACGACGAGGCCGACGCCGACGAGAGCGGTGACGAGGGCGCGGGAGTGGCACCCCTTACCCAGCCCGCAGTCGTCGTGCCACCCGGCGACGACCTCCTCGACCAAGTCGTCGACTGGGGGCCGATCACCACGGCTGCGGGCGTCTTCCATCTGGTCCCCGTACGCCTCGGCCGAGACCTGCCACTCATCTGCCGCTGGATGAACGACCCCGCCGTCGCCGCCTTCTGGGAGCTGGCCGGGCCCCAAAGCGTGACGGAGGAACACGTGCGGTCCCAGATCACCGGGGACGGGCGTAGTGTGCCGTGCCTGGGTGTGCTGGACGGAACGCCGATGAGCTACTGGGAGATCTACCGGGCGGACCTCGATCCACTGGCCCGTCACTACCCGGCGCGACCTCACGACACCGGGCTCCACCTCCTGGTCGGTGATATCGCCGAGCGAGGGCGAGGCCTCGGCTCCACACTTCTCAGGGCCGTCGCCGACCGTGCCCTCGACGTGCGTCCCGCCTGTGCGCGAGTCGTCGCGGAGCCCGACATTCGCAACACTCCTTCCGTAGCCGCTTTCCTTGGCGCCGGTTTCCGGTTCTCCGCCGAGGTCGACCTGCCCGCCAAGCGAGCCGCCCTCATGGTCAGGGACCGGGCCTTGCGCGATCTGCTGTAACGGCACGCTGCGGTGTCGTCACTCTTGGTACACCGCTCGGACCGCGGGGGTTCCCGCTCTCCGCCGACTGATTTCACGTGCCGCCGAGCCCGAATCACGAGCCACCCCGAATGAGCCGCCACCCCGAATGACCCGCCACCTCCGTGGCCCGCCACCCTCACCCGTCACCCCGTGTCGCCCGTCACCCCGCATCACCCCCGCACCACACAGACTCGACCCACCCCACCCGAGGACCCCAGGACTTGATCCAGCCCTCCGCCACCGCCGTGATCACCCGTTTGTCAGTGCCGGGCCGTAGGGTGGTCGCGCTATGACGAAGCCCTCACTCCCCGAACTCCTGCACGCTGCCGTCACTGCTGTCGGCGGTACGGAGCGCCCCGGCCAGGTGACCATGGCCGAGTCCGTCGCGGAGGCGATCGACGACAACTCCCATCTGCTGGTCCAGGCCGGCACCGGCACCGGAAAGTCGCTGGGCTACCTGGTTCCCGCGCTCGCGCACGGGGAGCGCGTCGTCGTCGCGACGGCCACTCTGGCCCTGCAACGCCAGCTGGTGGAGCGTGACCTCCCGCGCACGGTCGACGCACTGCACCCGCTGCTGCGCCGCCGTCCGGAGTTCGCGATGCTCAAGGGCAGATCGAACTACCTGTGTCTGCACCGCCTCCACGAGGGCGTTCCCCAGGACGAGGAGGAGGGCCTCTTCGACCAGTTCGAGGCGGCGGCACCGACCAGCAAGCTGGGCCAGGACCTGCTGCGGCTGCGGGACTGGTCCGACGAGACCGAGACGGGTGACCGCGACGACCTCACGCCCGGCGTCTCCGACCGGGCCTGGGCCCAGGTGTCCGTGTCGTCGCGTGAGTGCCTGGGCGCCACGAAGTGCGCCTACGGCGCCGAATGCTTCGCCGAGATGGCCCGCGAGCGCGCCAAGCTCGCCGAGGTCGTCGTCACGAACCACGCCTTGCTCGCGATCGACGCCATCGAGGGCGCCCCGGTGCTCCCGCAGCACGAGGTGCTGATCGTCGACGAGGCACATGAGCTGGTCTCCCGCGTCACCGGCGTCGCCACCGGCGAGCTCACCCCGGGCCAGGTCAACCGGGCCGTGCGCCGAGCCGCCAAG
Source organism: Streptomyces sp. NPDC003635 (assembly GCF_053587635.1). Lineage (NCBI taxonomy): Bacteria > Bacillati > Actinomycetota > Actinomycetes > Kitasatosporales > Streptomycetaceae > Streptomyces > Streptomyces sp. NPDC003635. The sequence continues at coordinate 72,791 of NZ_JBSFOK010000012.1, forward strand.
CTCGTCAACGAGAAGGCCGCCGACCAGCTCCAGACCGCGGCCGAGGGCTTCGAGCGGCTCATGGAGCTGGCCCTGCCGGGCCGTCTGGAGGAGATCCCCGAGGATCTCGGCTACGCGCTCATGGCTCTGCGGGACGCCTCTCGCACCGTGATCTCCGCGATCGGCGCGACCCGGGACAAGTCCGTCCAGGACGAGGACGCGGTCCGCAAGCAGGCCCTGGCCTCCGTGGAGACCGTGCACGACGTGGCGGAGCGGATCACGAACGGCTCGGAGTGGGACGTCGTCTGGTACGAGCGCCATGACCGCTTCGGTGCCTCGCTGCGTGTGGCCCCCATGTCGGTCTCGGGGCTGCTGCGCGAGAAGCTCTTCGCGGACCGCTCGGTGGTCCTGACCTCCGCGACCCTGAAGCTGGGCGGCGACTTCAACGGTGTCGGTGCTTCCCTGGGGCTGGCCCCGGAGGGAACGGAGGGCGAGGACCTGCCGCAGTGGAAGGGCGTGGACGTGGGCTCGCCGTTCGACTATCCCAAGCAGGGGATCCTCTACGTCGCAAAGCATCTGTCGCGCCCCGCCAGGGACGGCGACCGCGGGGACATGTTGGACGAGTTGACGGAGCTGATCCAGGCCGCCGGGGGCCGCACGCTCGGGCTGTTCTCCTCCATGCGGGCCGCCCAGCTCGCGGCGGAGGAGCTGCGTTCCCGTATCCCCGAGTTCCCGATCCTCCTGCAGGGCGAGGAGACGCTCGGTGAGCTGATCAAGAACTTCGCGGCCGACCCGAAGACGTGCCTGTTCGGCACGCTGTCGCTCTGGCAGGGCGTCGACGTACCCGGTCCCAGCTGTCAGCTGGTCGTGATGGACAAGATCCCGTTCCCGCGCCCCGACGACCCCCTGATGAGCGCCCGCCAGAAGGCGGTGGAGGAGGCGGGCGGCAACGGCTTCATGGCGGTGGCCGCGACCCACGCGGCGCTGCTCATGGCCCAGGGCGCCGGTCGCCTCGTACGGGCGTCGGGAGACCGGGGCGTGGTCGCCGTGTTGGATCAGCGACTGGCCACGGCGCGGTACGGCAACTATCTCAAGGCCTCGCTGCCGGACTTCTGGTACACCACGGACCGTAATCAGGTCCGCAGGTCGCTGGCCGCGATCGACGCGGCGGCACGGCAGGCGGAGGCACAGGCAGGAGCCGAGTGAGGGGTGGTTGGCCTGACCGGCGCCGGGTCAGGCCAACCACCCCTCGGTAGCCGGCCGACATCGGGGCCGGACAAAACAGGGCCCCGGAACCGGCGCAGAGGTCCCGGGGCCCGGTCAGATCGGCGAGATCTGCCGCGCGGTGCTCACACGCGCCGCAGCACCGCCACCACCTTGCCGAGGATGGTCGCGTCGTCGCCCGGGATGGGCTCGTACGCGGAGTTGTGCGGGAGAAGCCAGACGTGGCCGTCCTCGCGCTTGAAGCGCTTGACGGTGGCCTCGCCGTCGAGCATCGCGGCGACGATGTCGCCGTTCTCGGCGACCGGCTGGCGTCGGACGGTGACCCAGTCGCCGTCGCAGATCGCGGCCTCGATCATCGAGTCGCCGACGACCTTCAGGACGAAGAGCTCACCGTCGCCGACCAGCTGCCGGGGGAGAGGGAAGACGTCCTCGACGGACTCCTCCGCGAGGATCGGCCCACCGGCGGCGATCCGGCCGACCAGCGGTACGTACGACGCGGCGGGCTTGCCGGCGGTGTCCGTGGGCTGCACGGAGGCGGCCTGGTCGGAGCCGCGCACCTCGTATGCGCGCGGGCGGTGCGGGTCGCGACGCAGGAAGCCCTTGCGCTCCAGTGCCATCAGCTGGTGTGCGACCGAGGAGGTGCTCGAAAGGCCGACGGCCTGGCCGATCTCCCGCATCGACGGCGGGTAGCCGCGTCGCTGCACCGAGTCCCTGATGACCTCGATCACCCGGCGCTGCCGGTCGGTGAGTCCGGAACTGTCGGCCCGGATGCCTGGAGGTCGGCCCGGCAGGGAGCGCTTGTGCCCCTCTGGATTCGCGGCTTCGTTCATCGCATGCACCGGCTCGAGTCGGCCCTGGGAGCGGTCCTGGGCAGTGATGGTGGCACTGTCTGCGGTGGTGGTCACGTCGGCCCCTCTCGATGGTCTCCCTGCTGGACAACGGTAGTTGGTTTCGAAAGGTTGCGCCAAACACACGTTCGAGTGAAAAAGTGCGGTTCGCCTGACGTGATCATGTGTCTGGGTGTATGGCTAACGCGGCGCCTGGCGGACAAAAGAGCCCATTGCTGTACTCTTCACCGCCGGGGTGGCGACCTCGTGGGTGGTTGCCCCAGTCTGCCATCCTGCGCCCGGCCGACCAGGACCTGGTCCCCATCTCTGCGGGAGTCCCACGACGCCTCCCTGTGGCGCTCACGGTATCTCCGCATGTGCCGTAACGGTACGGCTGCGCACCTCCGTGTTGCTCCGGGGCTCCGGCCATGTGGTGCGGCGTGACGACGCCAGGTCGCACCAGCGCGACACGCGCGCGTGGCGTGTATGTATGAGCCAATCCCCACATCTAGTGGTTGGATTGCAGCAGCAGCCCAGAAGTTGTGGTCCCCCGGGTCTTCGGGCCCTCGGTCATCGCCTATGCTTGGGGCTGCTTCGAGGGGCCCATGAGGCCCAGCGAGGCTATTGAGTCTGCTGTGAGGAGGGTTGGGAGTTCATGCACTGCCCCTTCTGCAGGCACCCCGACAGCCGCGTCGTCGACAGCCGTACGACCGACGACGGCACGTCGATCCGCAGGCGCCGCCAGTGTCCTGACTGCTCCCGTCGTTTCACGACCGTGGAGACGTGCTCGCTCATGGTGGTGAAGCGGTCGGGAGTCACCGAGCCGTTCAGTCGTACCAAGGTCATCAACGGCGTGCGCAAGGCATGCCAGGGACGGCCTGTCACCGAGGACGCGCTCGCCCAGCTCGGCCAACGGGTCGAGGAGGCGGTGCGGGCCACCGGGAGCGCCGAGCTGACCACCCACGACGTGGGGCTGGCCATACTCGGCCCGTTGCAGGAGCTCGATCTCGTCGCCTACCTGCGATTCGCCTCCGTCTACCGGGCGTTCGACTCGCTGGAGGACTTCGAGGCCGCGATCGCGGAACTCAGGGAGACACGACGTCCCGGCGCCGACGACGATGACGCGCGCGCGGGGAGCCAGGAAGACGACAGCGGGCCCGGAGGGGCGACTCACGTCCCCGTGCCCGCCAACGCCGCCGACTGACCGGCGGACCGGATCCGGGGATCCAGGCTCCGGGTCCGGCCGCGCGGCGGCGACCCAAGACCTGTTGCGGGCGGCAGCGAAAGATGCCCGCAACACCAGACAGAACACCGTGTCACGGGAACATCGTGGCACTTCAGGGCGTTTTAGCCCGTACAGGGAGGCGGCATGACAGAGACGGCGAGCGGTCCGGCACGAGGTTCCCGCACCAAGGGCACCAAGGCGACCAAGGGCCTGCGTATCGAGCGCATCCACACCACCCCCGGCGTGCACCCGTACGACGAGGTCCAGTGGGAGCGCCGTGACGTCGTCATGACCAACTGGCGCGACGGCTCTGTGAATTTCGAGCAGCGCGGCGTCGAGTTCCCCGACTTCTGGTCGGTGAACGCGGTCAACATCGTCACCAGCAAGTACTTCCGCGGTGCCGTCGGCACCCCGCAGCGCGAAGTGAGCCTCAAGCAGCTCATCGACCGCATCGTGAAGACGTACCGGAAGGCCGGTGAGGACTACAAGTACTTCTCCTCGCCCGCTGACGCCGAGATCTTCGAGCACGAGCTGGCGTACGCCCTCCTGCACCAGATCTTCAGCTTCAACAGCCCCGTCTGGTTCAACGTCGGCACGCCCCAGCCGCAGCAGGTCTCCGCCTGCTTCATCCTGTCCGTCGACGACTCCATGGAGTCGATCCTCGACTGGTACAAGGAAGAGGGCATGATCTTCAAGGGCGGCTCCGGCGCCGGCCTGAACCTCTCCCGGATCCGCTCCTCCAAGGAGCTGCTGTCCTCCGGCGGCAACGCCTCCGGCCCGGTCTCCTTCATGCGCGGCGCCGACGCCTCGGCCGGCACCATCAAGTCCGGCGGCGCCACCCGCCGCGCCGCGAAGATGGTCATCCTCGACGTCGACCACCCCGACGTCGAGGACTTCATCGAGACCAAGGTGAAGGAAGAGGAGAAGATCCGCGCCCTGCGTGACGCGGGCTTCGACATGGACCTGGGCGGCGACGACATCACGTCCGTCCAGTACCAGAACGCCAACAACTCCGTCCGTGTGAACGACGAGTTCATGAAGGCGGTCGAGACCGGCGGCAAGTTCGGCCTCCGCGCGCGGATGACCGGCGAGGTCATCGAAGAGGTCGACGCCAAGGCCCTGTTCCGCAAGATGGCCGAGGCCGCCTGGGCCTGCGCGGACCCGGGCATCCAGTACGACGACACCATCAACCACTGGCACACCTGCCCGGAGTCCGGCCGGATCAACGGCTCGAACCCCTGCAGCGAGTACATGCACCTGGACAACACGTCCTGCAACCTCGCCTCGCTGAACCTGATGAAGTTCCTGAAGGACGACGGCAAGGGCAACCAGTCCTTCGACGTCGAGCGCTTCACGAAGGTCGTCGAGCTCGTCATCACCGCGATGGACATCTCCATCTGCTTCGCGGACTTCCCGACCCAGAAGATCGGTGAGAACACGCGCGCGTTCCGCCAGCTCGGCATCGGCTACGCCAATCTCGGCGCCCTGCTGATGGCGACCGGCCACGCCTACGACTCCGACGGCGGCCGTGCCCTCGCCGGTGCCGTCACCTCCCTGATGACCGGCACGTCGTACAAGCGTTCCGCCGAGCTCGCCGCGGTTGTCGGCCCGTACGACGGCTACGCCCGCAACGCGGCGCCGCACCTGCGCGTCATGAAGCAGCACGCCGACGAGAACACCAAGGCCGTCCGCATGGACGACCTGGACACCCCGATCTGGGCCGCCGCCACGGAGGCCTGGCAGGACGTGCTGCGTCTCGGTGAGAAGAACGGTTTCCGTAACTCCCAGGCGTCCGTCATCGCCCCGACCGGCACCATCGGTCTGGCGATGTCCTGCGACACCACCGGTCTTGAGCCCGACCTCGCTCTGGTCAAGTTCAAGAAGCTGGTCGGCGGCGGCTCGATGCAGATCGTCAACGGCACCGTCCCGCAGGCCCTGCGCCGCCTGGGCTACCAGGAGGAGCAGATCGAGGCGATCGTCGCCCACATCGCCGAGCACGGCAATGTGGTCAACGCGCCCGGCCTCAAGCACGAGCACTACGAGGTCTTCGACTGCGCGATGGGCGAGCGTTCCATCTCCGCGATGGGCCACGTCCGCATGATGGCCGCCATCCAGCCCTGGATCTCCGGCGCGCTGTCCAAGACGGTCAACATGCCGGAGTCGGCGACCGTCGAGGAGGTCGAGGAGATCTACTTCGAGGCCTGGAAGATGGGCGTCAAGGCGCTCGCCATCTACCGCGACAACTGCAAGGTCGGCCAGCCGCTCTCCGCGAAGACCAAGGAGAAGGAGAAGGCCGAGGTCACGGAGAAGGCCGAGGCGACCATCCGCGAGACGGTCGAGAAGGTCATCGAGTACCGCCCGGTCCGCAAGCGCCTCCCCAAGGGCCGTCCCGGCATCACGACGTCCTTCACCGTCGGCGGCGCCGAGGGCTACATGACCGCCAACTCCTACCCGGACGACGGTCTCGGCGAGGTCTTCCTGAAGATGTCGAAGCAGGGCTCCACCCTCGCGGGCATGATGGACGCCTTCTCCATCGCGGTCTCCGTCGGCCTCCAGTACGGCGTGCCGCTGGAGACGTACGTCTCGAAGTTCACCAACATGCGCTTCGAGCCGGCCGGTATGACCGACGACCCGGACGTGCGGATGGCCCAGTCGATCGTCGACTACATCTTCCGTCGCCTGGCGCTGGACTTCCTGCCCTTCGAGACGCGCTCCGCGCTCGGCATCCACTCCGCCGAGGAGCGTCAGCGCCACCTGGAGACCGGTTCGTACGAGCCGGCCGACGACGAGGTCGACGTCGAGGGCCTCGCCCAGTCGGCACCGCGCGCCCAGGAGCTGAAGGCCGTCGTCACGCCGAAGGCCGAGGTCGAGGCGGCCAAGCCCGCCCCGAAGCAGGCCCACACCAGCGCCGAGCTGGTGGAGATGCAGCTGGGCATCCAGGCCGACGCCCCGCTGTGCTTCTCCTGCGGCACGAAGATGCAGCGAGCCGGTTCCTGCTACATCTGCGAGGGCTGCGGCTCGACCAGCGGCTGCAGCTGACGGCCAGTGGCTGACAAGTAGCTGACGAAGGAGGGGCACCGACCGTGTGGGTCGGTGCCCCTCCTTCGTCGGGAGCCGCGGTCAGGGCTGGTGGGTCTTGCCCATGGTGCGGGTGAAGGTCGCGGGGTCGTCCTCGAAGCCATGGATGCCGGGGTGGAAGTCCCAGGTGTCATCCTCCTGGCGGGCGAACTCCGCGACCGTGGCCGCCGTAGCGCCCAGGACGCCGCCGAAGTCGTCCGTGGTCAGGTCGGTGTAGCCCTCGCGGATGCGCAGGCCCGGGTGGGTCACGCTGACGAAGGTGCGCCGTGCGGACCGCTGCTGGATGACGACGCCGACCACCACGCGCGCGTACCGGCTGTCGAGCCGGTTCAGTTCCACCGTCATGACCTCGTCCCAGCCGAAGCCCTTGCCGTCGTGGCTGTCCCGGTTGAGATAGATGGTGCCGTCGGGGGACCGGCTGTCGAAGTGCACGACGAAGGCCGGATCGCCATAAGGGTCGCTCGCCAGGTAGGTCGCGGCGACGAGGTCCAGGTCCGTGGGCGGCTCCCCCGCCGGACTCGGGTCCCACCTGAGCGCGATCTCGACCTTACGGATCCCCTTGTTGAGGCCGTTCACCTGACTCCCCTTCCCCGTTCGCCATCCGCGTGCGGCCTGAACTGCCCTACAGACGAGGCCGATTGTCCATCCTGCCACGCGCGCGCGTACGCGCGTCGCAGAGCTCTCGGAGCGAGGGCGGACGATGCCACGCTCCGTGGCCTTACGATGGCGCGGTGCTGGTCAAGTGGATTCGCTGCACCGTGGTGGACCGCCGCGGTTTTGAGCGGGGGCAGCGAAAGTGGGCGGGGCTTCTGGGGGAGCCGGGGTTTCGGGGACAGGGCGGCGGCTGGAGCCGTGGTCGGCCGGGGGTGGCGCACATTGTCGCCTTCTGGGAGAGCCGCGCGTTCTACGACTCCTTCATGGCGCGCTCCCACGACCGGCTCGCGGCGTCCCAGTCGGGCACGTTCAAGGACGCCCAGGTCAAACTCTTCGACTACCGTTTCGACGTGAAGACCGGCTTCGAGCCGCGCTTCACCGACGTCGACCTGCTGCGGGTCGCGCACTGCCGGGTGCACGAGGAGCGCGCCGAGCACTTCACCCTCATGCAGGAGAAGGTCTGGAACCCAGCCATGGCCGGCTCGCCAGGCATGGTGCGCGGGCTGTTCGGCGAGGCTCCGGGCCATGAGTTCCTCGTCCTGTCCATGTGGCTGTCGGCCGCCGAGCACGGCAAGTACCGGGCGGAACGGATCGAGCGGCTCGCGCTGCGGGCCCAGACCGAGGCGGACGTCGCCTCGCTCACCGGCGACATCGTGGAGCTGGAACCCAGCTGGACGGTTTGATCATCACGCCCGTCTCCGGACGGATCACTCCCGAAAATGTGTGACCTACGCCGTATGGAGCCCGTACGAGTGCTCCATGGGCCCTTACCCGATCTAGGGTTTCGGCATGGCACGACCACGGCGCATCATCCTTGTCCGGCACGGCGAGTCAACGGGCAATGTTGATGACACCGTGTACGAGCGCGAACCCGACCACGCGCTGGCTCTCACCGAGCGGGGCTGGCGGCAGGCCGAGGAGACGGGCAAGCGACTGCGCGAGGTGTGCGGCCGCGAGCGGATCAGCGTCTACGTCTCTCCCTATCGGCGTACGCACGAGACGCTCCGCGCCTTCCATCTCGACCCCGAGCTCATACGCGTGCGCGAGGAGCCCCGGCTGCGTGAGCAGGACTGGGGGAACTGGCAGGACCGTGACGACGTCCGCCTGCAGAAGGCCTACCGGGACGCCTACGGGCATTTCTTCTACCGCTTTGCCCAGGGCGAGTCCGGCGCTGATGTGTACGACCGGGTCGGTAACTTCCTGGAGAGTCTGTACCGCAGCTTCGAGGCACCGGACCATCCCCCGAACGTGCTGCTGGTCACTCACGGTCTGGCGATGCGCCTGTTCTGCATGCGGTGGTTCCACTGGACGGTCGCGGAATTCGAGTCGCTGTCGAACCCCGGGAACGCGGAGATGCGGATGCTCGTTCTCGGGGACGACGGCAAGTACGCACTTGACCGGCCTTTCGAACGTTGGCGAGATCCGGAACCGTACGGAATCACCGGATAGAGTGGCAGAGCGATGACCGCTGATTCCTCACCCGACGGGCGCCTGGACCGCGCTCTCGCCAGTCTGCGCGGACTGTCGGTCGGAGACGCGCTGGGCTCCCAGTTCTTCGTGCCGGCGAACTACCCGCTGCTGAAGCGCCGTGAGCTGCCGACCGGCCCCTGGCAATGGACCGACGACACGGAGATGGCCTGCTCCGTGGTCGCGATCCTTGCCGCGCACTCCCGTATCGACCAGGACGCGCTGGCCCGCTCCTTCGCCGAGCACCACGACTTCGACCGGGGCTATGGCCCCGCCGTGAACCGGCTGCTTCGTCTGGTCCGGGAGGGCGGGGACTGGCGTGAGCTGGCGGCAGCGCTCTTCAAGGGGCAGGGCTCCTGGGGCAACGGCGCGGCGATGCGGATCGCGCCCCTGGGCGCCTGGTACGCGGACGACCCCGAGCAGGCCACCCACCAGGCCGAGATCTCGGCCTACCCGACGCATCAGCACCGCGAGGCCGTGGTCGGATCCATGGCGGTCGCGGCCGCCGCGGCGCTGGCCGGTGCGCCTGGTGGTCCACCCAGCGCGGAGGCGCTGCTCGACGGCGTGATCGCGCTCGTTCCCAAGAGCGCGGTGGGGGCGGGGCTGCGCCGTGCCCGCGACATGCTGGACTACGGCGACGCCGGCACCGTGGCGGCCGTACTGGGCTGCGGACGGCGCACGAGCGCGCATGACACCGTCCCCTTCGCCCTGTGGTCGGCGGCGCGCTCCCTCGGCGACTACGAGCAGGCGTTCTGGACGACCGCGCAGGTCGGCGGCGATGTGGACACTACCTGCGCCATCGTGGGCGGGGTCCTCGCCGCGGGCAAGGCCGGTAACCCTCCGGCCGAATGGGTGGAGCGGACCGAGGCGCTGCCGGGCTGGGTTCCGGGAGTCTGACCTCCCCGAAGCCCTGTTCGGCACGGCGATCGACGATCGACGATTCTTTCAGAACTCTCCGTACATATTGGGAACTCTCCGTAATCATCCGGTCGTTCTCCTGGTATCCGCGTTGTGATCCGTGGGCGCGCAGAGCCAGGGTTGCGAGGGATTACGGGGGGTGAAGAGGTTGTACGTCGTTCTGGTGCTCGGTCTCGGTCTGGGGCTGGGTCTGGTGACCGGACTGCTGGGGTGTGCGCGGATGGCCGGTCCGTCGCCCTCGCCGTCGGTTCCCCGGGCGAGGTCCGGCCATCCGCGGTCCCCTGCGACCGTGAGCGGATCAGCCCGCGATGGGGCCCGCCGTGCCGGACAGTGCTTCCAGGTCGCTCTTGCGGACCTTGATCACAAACCAGGCCGTGGCCAGGGCGAGTACGCCCATCGAGGCCGCCGCCACGAATCCCATCGAGATGCCCTGGGTGAGCACCTCGTGTCCCCAAGGGGCCGGCAGTTGCTGCGTCTCGGCGAACTGTGCCTTCTGCTCCGGGGAGGCGTCGGCCATGAACTGCGGCAGCTGCTTCTCCGCTTCGTTCTTGCTGGCCGTGCCGAACACCGTCGTCAGGATGGACAGGCCGAGCGAGCCGCCCACCTGCTGGGTGGCGTTGAGCAGGCCCGACGCCGCGCCCGCCTCGTGCTGGGCGACACCCGAGACGGCGGTGATCGTCAGCGTCACGAAGTTCAGTCCCATGCCGAAGCCGAACAGCAGCATCGGCCCCAGCACTCCGCCCACATACGAGCTGTCGGCGCTGATGAGTGCCTGCCAGGCCAGGCCGGTCACCACGAGCGCCGAACCGCCGAGCATGAACGGCTTGGGACCCAGGACCGGCAGGAACCGCTGCGACAGACCCGCGCCGAGGGCGATCACCACGGTGACCGGCAGGAAGGCGAGGCCTGCCTCGATCGGGCTGTACTCCAGCACGTTCTGCACGAAGAGGACGATGTAGAAGAACATGCCGAACATCGCTGCGGCGAGGCTCAGCATGATCACGTAGGTGCCGGAGCGGTTGCGGTCGGCGAACATGCGGAGCGGGGTGATCGGCTCCTTGGCCCGTCCTTCGATGAAGGCGAAGGCGAGCAGGAGCACCACAGCGGCGATGAAGGAACCGATGGTCAGGCTGTCCCGCCAGCCCTCGTCCGCGGCTCGGATGAACCCGTAGACGAGGGATGCCATGCCCAGGGTCGAGGTCATCGCGCCCGCGATGTCGAAGCGGCCGGTGTGCCGTTCGGACTCGTTGATGTACAGCGGGGTGAGGACGGCGATCAGGACGCCGATCGGCACGTTGACGAAGAGTACCCATCGCCAGTCGAGCCACTCGGTGAGCATGCCGCCCGCGAGCAACCCGATCGCGCCGCCGCCCGCGGAGACGGCGGCGAAGACTCCGAAGGCCCGGTTGCGTTCCGGGCCTTCGGGAAACGTCGTCGTGATGAGTGCCAAGGAGGTCGGCGAGGCGATGGCACCACCCACGCCCTGCAGGACACGTGCGGCGAGCAACTGCCAGGGCTCTTGGGCGAGTCCGCCCAGCAGCGAGGCGAAGGTGAAGAGCAGGATGCCGGTCATGAAGACCCGGCGGCGGCCGAGGATGTCACCCGCCCGGCCGCCGAGCAGCAGCAATCCGCCGAAGGTGAGCGTGTAGGAACTGACGACCCAGGTGAGGTCGGTTGTGCTGAACTTGAGCGCGTCTTGAATGTGCGGGAGTGCGATGTTCACAATCGTCGCGTCGAGTACCACCATGAGTTGGCAGGCCGCGATGACGGTGAGCGCTATGCCGGGACGGCCCTGCCTGCGGGCCGCACTTGGTTTCTGGTCCTGAATTACCTGAGAGGTTGTCACTATGGGTCCCCCATAAGCGCCTTAGTGAACGCTCGCGTTCACTGTCGCGTCAACGGTAGTGAGTCACCAGTAGTGAACGCAAGCGTTCACTCGCCCTGTGGCCGCGTGGCGTTCCCCCTGTCGCTGCCGCGCGGTCTCCCCGCATCCCCCCGAATCCCCGCTTCCTTGTTCGCTGGAGACACTGATGGTTACCTCGCGCTGGACGGCCGCCCCCGCTCAGGCGGCCTCACTGCGCCGGCGCGGCGCCGTGCTCGAACGCGCCATCCTCGATGCCACGCTGGAACAGCTCAGCACGGTCGGATGGAACGGCCTCACGATGGAGGGCGTCGCCGCCGGGGCCCAGACCGGCAAGGCCGCGGTCTACCGGCGCTGGCCGTCCAAGGAGGACCTCGTGGCCGACGCGCTGCAGGCAGGACTGCCGCGCATCGACGCGGTGCCGGATCTCGGCAGCGTGCGCGAGGATCTGCTCGCGCTGTGCCGTCTCGCGCGGGACTCCATGTACTCACGCCCCGGTTTCGCGCTGCGCGCCGTCATTCACGAATGCGATCAGCGTCAGGCCGAGCGGTTCCATAGCGTGATCTTCGAGGGTGTCGTGGAGCCGACGCTCAAGCTGCTGCGCGAGGTCATCACCCGCGGAATAGAGCGGGGAGAGGTGCGTTCCGACGCGGCCAACGGATGCGTCTTCGACGCCATCCCCGCGATGATGATGTACCGCTCCAAGATGCGCGGGAGTGAATGGGGGAACGAAGAACTGGCCGAGATGATCGATCAGCTCATGATGCCGCTGCTCAGGCCGAGCGCGGAATGACCGCGAGGGGCGGGGGTGGGGAACCGCTCGGGGAAACCGGGGTACCGCCGGGTGATCGGGGCGGCGTACGCTAAGGGCGCCATGCCGTACGAACCACCTACTCACACCGTCGAGCGCTCACTCCGCGCCACGACTGGAGCGAAGGTCATTGCCGGTGTCGACGAGGTGGGGCGCGGCGCCTGGGCCGGGCCCGTCACCGTCTGCGCCGCGATCACCGGACTGCGCCGGCCCCCTGAAGGGCTCACCGACTCCAAGCTGCTCACCGTCAAGCGGCGCACCGAGCTCGCCTTGGTGCTCCAGAAGTGGGTGACGTCGTACGCCCTCGGCCACGCTTCGCCGGAGGAGATCGACGAACTGGGGATGACGGCGGCGCTGCGGCTGGCGGCGGTGCGTGCCCTGGACGCGCTGCCGGTCCGCCCCGAAGCGGTGATCCTCGACGGCAAGCACGACTACCTCGGTAACCCCTGGAAGGTCCGGACGGTGATCAAGGGTGACCAGTCGTGCGTGGCGGTGGCCGCGGCCTCGGTGATCGCGAAGGTTCAGCGCGACAAAATGATGGCCGAACTGGGTATCGACCATGCAGACTTCGGTTTTGCGGACAATGCCGGGTATCCGTCGCCCGTGCACAAGGCCGCGCTGGAGGTGCGGGGGCCCACCCCGTACCACCGCTTGTCGTGGGCGTATCTTGATGCGCTGCCTCAGTGGCGGCACCTCAAGAAGGTCCGCAGCTGGGCGGAACGGAGTGCTCCGGAGATCGAGGGTCAGCTCGGCTTCGATTTCTGACCGTTCTGTTCGCACTCATGTGCCACCCGTTCACGTGAGCCGCACCAACGTTTGATAAATATCAGCCCATGCCTCTCATTCCCGAGGAGCCTCAGATTCACGAGAGTGCCCAGGGTCCCCGCGCCACGCCGGCCAGTGGCCGCACCGCGCCGACCCCCCGCCCCGTACCCGGTCCGCGTCCCGCGGCTCCGTCGCGTCCCGGTCGTCCCGGCCCCCCGCGGCCCACGGCGCCGGCGCAACGCACGCCCCGTGACGTGGCCGCGACCAAGCCCGGACCCTCCGGTCCGGCTGCCCCCGTCTCCGCGCCGGCTGCGGCGACTCCGCAGATCCAGCTGATCCCGGCCTCGGCCGAGGGTGCGCTCGATGCTGCCGAGGAAGCCGTCGACCTGCTGCTGGAGTCGGGCCGTTCCCCGGGTGACGTGCTGGTGATCACCACCGGCGAACATCACCCGTGGGCCGCCCATGAGCTGTCCTTCGGCGAAACCTCCTACTGGGCCCAGCACGACGCGGGCGACGACGTCTTCTACGCGGACGCCGCCGTCGCGAGCCGTGCGGCCTCGCGTGCCGTGGTCGTGGTCGCCGTCAACGGCGGATCCGAGGCCGCTGCCGCCTCCGCCCTGCCTCTGGCCCTCGGTCGGGCCGGCGCCCTGCTGATCGTCTGCGGCGACCCGCAGCAGATCAACTCGGTGCTCGGCGCGGGCGTCTGAACCGCCCTCCGGCTGGTCCGGGGGCGGTCGGCGACCGAGGGCCCGCTGCGGCGTACCGGCACGGTGGGGACTTCGGCGTGCGCGGACGAGCGCACGCCCGGTTCGGTAGCGGCGTCACGGTGGGTGACGGCCGTCCGTCGCAGGGCGTGGCCGTGCCGTCCGGCACGGATATCGGCCGTGTCGCCCGGCGGGGGTGTCGGCCGTGTGCTCGGCGGGGGTGTCGGCCGTGCGTCCGTGTGCATGGGCCCTGCCGCTCGTAATTGGGCGTCGGTCGGCCCGTCCGTCTTGGGTGGGCCACTCGTCCTTGGGTGTGTGCCACTCGTCCGGGTATTCGCCGCCCTCACGGTATTCGCCGCCCTCATGGGTGCGGCAGCCCGAGGGAGGATCGGCAGCCCGTGGGAGGATCGACAGCCCGAGGGGATCGGCCGTCCCAAGGGCGTCGGGTGTCGTGCGGGGACATGCCCCTGAGGCCGGGGACACGTTCCTCCTCAGGGGGTCGCCCCGATGCCTCAGCGGGCCGCCGCGCGGCGCAAGAGCTCCGAGGTGGCCCCACCGGTGCGGGGCGGAGGGGGCGGTGACTCGGAGGTCGCGAACGGCTCCGGCGCCGAGTCCATGCTGGGGCGACGGCCGCCGCGCCCTTCGCCGAGTACCTGCCAGCCGTCACGCGTCAGCGTGATGTAGGCACCGCAGCGCAGGCCGTGCAGTGTGCAGGCGTCACGCAGACCCCACATCCATGCTCCGTCCTCCTCCGTCCAACGCGCGTCGCCGTCGCGGCAGTAGAGCAGGACGGCGGTCCGTACCGGGGTGCGGCGGCGGAGGTCGTGCGGGATGACCCGGCGCAGTTGGTCGAGCAGGACGTTGCGGAACATCCAGCCGTCGGCCGGGGCCGTGCGCCGGGTGAACGAGGCGCTCGCCCTCAGGCGCTCATCCGGGTCGAGTACGGCCACGATGGCGGTCGAGGGTTCGGGACGGTGCCGGGAGTGCAGTCCGCTGACGACCTCGCGGGGATTGCGCAGCAGGGGGATTCCGGCGGCGGCCCACTCCGCGGGCTCCAGTACGCGGCCCAGCGCGGCGGCGGACAGGTCGGTGGAGGTTGACGTGGATGCCGCGGGGGACGGAGCGAATCCGAAGGTCACGGTCCTCCCTTCGGCTACGCGCCCACACTGAGGGCGGGGTGGAAATCGGGGGAGCGCACACCGCAATGGAGCCCTGCCGGACCACGGGCACAAGCCGTGCGGGGAGCGGACCTCAATTCTTCCCTTCGAACTGGGTTGCGGCAACGAGCAATTGGAACGGCAGACCGATATAGGGCAGTGTGTGTCTTATATCCCTACCCCGCGCGTCACCTGGTGACGCGCGGGGTGCGAAGGTCTTCGGCAGGACCCTCGATCACACCGCGCGCGGAACGCTCAAGGAGGCCGGCTTCGAGCACGGGAGCCGGCATGACGTGGGCATCTGGCAGCGCTTGATTTAGCCGTCCGGGTGCCGCCGCGCTCGGTCAGGCCGATCAGGCCGGTCAGCGAGACCGGAGGGTTTTCCCGGCACTGGTGCGCGTCGCCCTCGGCCCAGCTGATCACACACCCACGCGCGCGGAGGCGTCCTCGGGAGGCTGGAGTGGCTGATTGTCAGTGGCATCGGGTTGCATGGAGGCATGGACGAACCGGAACTCCGTACCGAAGCCGACGCCATCCTGGGCCAGCTGGTCGGCGACCCAGGAGGATCGGCCCGCCTGCGAGAGGACCAGTGGCAGGCCGTGGCAGCGCTGGTACGGGAGCGTCGGCGCGCGTTGGTCGTACAGCGCACCGGATGGGGCAAGTCGGCGGTGTACTTCGTCGCCACCGCCCTGCTACGGCGGCGCGGCTCAGGCCCCACGGTGATCGTCTCGCCCCTGCTGGCGCTGATGCGCAACCAGGTCGAGGCGGCGAAGCGGGCCGGCATCCAGGCGCGCACCATCAACTCGGCCAACCCGGAGGAATGGGACGCCATCCACGATGAGGTCGAGCGGGGGGAGACCGATGTGCTCCTGGTCAGCCCGGAGCGCCTCAACTCCGTCGACTTCCGCGACCAGATGCTGCCCAAGCTCGCGGCCACGACCGGCCTGCTGGTGGTCGACGAGGCGCACTGCATCTCCGACTGGGGCCATGACTTCCGGCCGGACTACCGTCGGCTGCGGGCGATGCTGGCCGAACTGGCACACGGAGTACCCGTCCTCGCGACCACCGCGACGGCCAACGCGCGGGTGACCGCGGACGTGGCCGAGCAACTCGGGACCGGCGCCGGGGAGGCGCTGGTACTGCGCGGCCCGCTGGACCGGGAGAGCCTGCGGCTCGGGGTCGTACAACTGCCGGACGCCGCTCACCGGCTGGCCTGGCTGGCCGAGCACCTGGACGAGTTGCCGGGGTCGGGCATCATCTACGCCCTCACCGTCGCCGCGGCCGAGGAGGCCACCGCATTCCTGCGGCAGCGCGGTTTCCCGGTGGCTTCCTACACGGGACGCACGGAGAACGCCGACCGCCTCCAGGCCGAGGAGGACCTGCTCGCCAACCGGGTGAAGGCGCTGGTGGCGACCTCGGCTCTCGGGATGGGCTTCGACAAGCCGGACCTGGGCTTCGTGGTGCACCTGGGGTCGCCGTCCTCGCCGATCGCCTACTACCAGCAGGTGGGTCGGGCCGGCCGAGGCGTCGCCCACGCCGACGTGCTGCTGCTGCCGGGCAAGGAGGACGAAGCGATCTGGCGCTACTTCGCCGACACCGCCTTCCCGCCCGAGGCCCAGGTCCGGCAGACCCTCTCGGCCCTCGCAGGGGCCGGACGACCGCTGTCCGTGCCGGCCCTGGAGGCGGCCGTGGATCTACGGCGCAGTCGTCTGGAGACCATGCTGAAGGTGCTGGACGTCGACGGCGCGGTCAAGCGGGTCAAGGGCGGCTGGATCGCCACGGGAGCCGAGTGGGTGTACGACGCCGAGCGCTACAGCTGGGTGGCGCGGCAGCGGACGGCCGAGCAACAGGCCATGCGCGAGTACGCGAGCACGACCGGCTGCAGGATGGAGTTCCTGCGCCGACAGCTGGACGACGAGGGCGCGACACCATGCGGCCGCTGCGACAACTGCGCGGGACCCTGGGCCGATTCATCCGTTACGGCGGAGGCGTTGACGGGTGCGGCCAAGGAACTGGACCGGCCCGGGGTGGAGGTCGAGCCGCGACGGATGTGGCCGACCGGGATGCCCGCCCTGGGCATCGAGGTCAAGGGTCGTATCCCCGCCGGGGAACAGTGCTCCACGGGCCGCGCGCTGGGGCGGCTCTCGGACATCGGCTGGGGCAACCGCCTGCGTCCCCTGCTGGCCGAGAACGCGGCGGACGCTCCCGTCCCCGAGGACGTCCTGCGGGCCGCGGTGGGCGTGCTGGCCGACTGGGCGCGCTCTCCCGGCGGTTGGGCTCCGGGCGCCAAGGACGCGTCGGCGCGGCCGGTGGGGGTGGTGGCGGTCCCGTCGCTGACGCGGCCGCGGTTGGTGGGCACGCTGGCCCAGGGGATCGCGGACATCGGGCGGCTGCCCTTCCTCGGCGCGCTGACGTACGTCGGGCCCGGCGGAGGGCATGCCGTGCGGCGGAGCAACTCTGCGCAACGGCTGAGGGCGCTGTCCGGCGCGTTCAGCGTGTCCGATGAACTCGCCGCGGCCCTGGCGAGCTCTCCCGGTCCTGTGCTGCTCGTGGACGACTACACCGACTCCGGCTGGACGCTGGCGGTCGCGGCCCGTCTGCTGCGGCGGGCGGGAAGCGGGGAGGTTCTTCCGCTGGTGCTGGCAGCGGCGGGCTGAGTCACCCCGGGCGGCTTGCCGAATTGCCATGTCCCTGCTCGGAGTTATCCACAGGGTCAAGCGGAGATTCGCGTTCCGCGAGATCGTCGTGACATGACGAATCACGGCGAAACCGCTGGAACCCCCGAAAACAGCGACATCACGGGACGCGAGACGCACCCCGCGAACCAACTCGACTGCACCGCCTACGAAGACCACGGAGGCGAACGACAGGTCACCCTGCGCACCCCGGCCGAACTGGCCGACGCGCTGCCGTACCTGCTGGGCTACCGACCCGAGGACAGCATCGTGCTGGTCGCCCTGCATGACCGCGACGGCCGTGGCCGCTTCGGCGGGCGGGCCCGGCTCGGCATCCCCACCAGCCCGGACGACTGGCCCTCCGCGGCGCGGCAGTTGGCGCACGGACTGGTCACGGGCAGCGAACGCCGGGGCGCCCGCCCCGAACAGATCGTGGCCTACGTCTGCCAGGAGCCGGCACCGGGCGAGTCCGGCCGAGAAGTCATGGAGCGTTTGCGCCCGCTGGCCCAGAAGCTGCGCACCGAGTGCGGCCACCTCGACGTCCCGGTGATCGAGGCGCTCTGCGTATCCGAGGGCCGCTTCTGGTCCTACTGCTGCGCCGACGACGACTGTTGCCCCGCCCACGGAACACCGATGGGCCTGCCGGGCACCTCAGTCCTGGCCGCGGCAGCTACCTACGCCGGCCTGCAGGTGCGCGGCACCTTGCGTGAACTGCGGGCCAGGATGTTCCCCTGGGAAAGCTCGGCCGCGCTGGAACAAGAGATCGCCCTCGACACCGTGAGCATGGCCTTGGTCCCACGGATCCTCGACGACGCGAGCCGGGCGGAGGTGGCCGCGGAGACCCTGGAACTGGCGGGGCAGGTCCGCGAACGCCTCGCCGGAGCATCACCCGTCTCCGGCACGCTCACGGCGGACCTGCGCGACGACGGTCTGCTCACTCATGACGAAGCGGCCCGGATCATCCTCGGTCTCCAGGACCGTGGCACCCGCGACCGCGCCGCCGAGTGGATGGAGGGCGACGAGGCCGGTCCCGCCCTGCGCCTATGGCGAGCCCTGGCCCGCCGCTGCGTCGGACCCTACGGCGAGTACGCCGCGGCACCGCTCACCCTCGCGGGCTGGGTGGCCTGGTCCACGGGCGACGAACTGGAGGCCCGCGAGGCACTCGCCATGGCTCTCGGAGCAGACCCCGACTACCTCTTCGCCCGCCTTCTCCACCAGGCCTGCAACGAGGGCCTGGACCCCGAGTCGGTCCGCCGCTGCCTGCGCGCGGACCGCACGGGCCGCGGGACGACCGCTTCTGCGCCCCCTTCGGACGGCAGCACCAGCCCGGCACACACCGCCCCGAAGGCCGACGCCTCCTCACCGCAGCACTCTCGGCCGGTCGGCGGGGGAGGGGGCGGAGGAGGCCGAGGTGGTCGGCGGCCCGGGGCGAGGGTTCCGCGTCCGCGTACTCCGCTGGGCGGAACGCATCCCGGCGCACCGCGTAAGCCCCGGAGCACGCGCGCAACGGGCCGACGACAGGGTGCCCGCCAGGACGGGACGAACCCCGGGCCTGAGGGGGAGGCATGAATCTCACCGATGTGCGTCCCCTCACCGCCCGTCCGGCTGGGGACCCCGCCCCCGGGCGGGATGTGATCATCCGCCACGCCGGCGGTACCCATTCGGCCGCGTCATCCGCCCTGGGGCGTGACCCTGAGCAGGGTCGCCCCGTTCACCTGAGTGGCGGATCGCCTGGACGGGCCGCGCCGTCGACCTGCCCAGGTACCCCCGGATCGACCACCCGGCGCCGAGCACGCCCCAGGCGCACCGAGCGCAGAGGAAGCCGCCCCATGCACCAGCCGACTCCGCCCTCCGCTGCCGACCACAACCGCTCACTCGGACCGCGGCCCGCGCCGCCGTCGGGGCCCGGGTACCAGGGGCCGCCCCAGGCGGGCGGGCTGGACAACCCGTTCCCCCTCGGCGATCACCGCCCTTCCACGCACCCTGCCGAGCCCGCACCCCCGCCGCCGACCCGCGCACCACAGCCGACACCGCCACCGCCACCTCCGCGTCCGGGAGCCGCGCCCCCCGGCACCTCCGTCCCACCGTCAGGAGCCGCGCCTTCGTCGCCACCCGGCGCCTCCCTCCCACCATCAGCAGCGGCACCTCCACAGCCCCGCGGCACCCCCCTCCCACCCCCAGGCGCCACACCTCCTCCACCCCGCGGCACCCCTTTCCCCCCACCCCCAGGAGCCATCCCCCCTCCACCCCGCCGCCCCTCCGACCTGCCACCCACCCACGCCGCCCTGATCTGCGTAGCCCTCCCCGCCCTCGCCATCTCCACCGAACACGGGCAACTGACCGGACAAGGGCTGGAGGGCTTCTACCGGGCAGGCCGGCGCGTGCTCTCCCGTTGCCACGTGCGCGTCGCGGGACGTGAACCCCTTCCCGTAAACGCCCGGATGACCGCCGCGGACCGAGCTCGCTTCGTCGCAACGTTCCGCGCCTCCCCGGACGCGGGCCCGGACCCCGACCTCGTCGTCGAGCGCATCCGCCACGCGGACGGCACCGAGCGGATCACCCTGCACAGCGCGGCCCCGCGCCCCCTGCACCTGCCGGTCGAGGTCGCTCTGGGCACCGACCTGGCCGACCTCGGCGCCATCGCGTCCGGCAGAACCGGCCCCGAACTGCCCGCCAGCGTCCACGACTCCGGCCTGCGCTGGACAGGCGCCACCGGAAGCTCGGCCGTCACCGCCGACCCGCCGCCCACCGACGCCCTCGCCTCCGCGGGTCTGCTGCGCTGGGAGTTCGAGCTGCCACCCGGAGGCAGCGCCAGCGTGGAGCTGCGGGTACGGCCGGACGAAGCCGGACCTGTCCGAGCCGTGGGCCGAGCATCGGCGACGACTCCGCTGGCCCCCGCCAGTGCCGCGGGCGACCACCCCGGCGTCCAGGCGCTGCTGCGTACCAGCGTCGAAGACCTCCGGGCACTGCTGCTGCGCGATCCCACGCACCCCTCCGACACCCACCTCGCCGCAGGGGTGCCCTGGCGCTGCGGACTGGCGCCGGCCGAAGCCCTCGCCGCCGCCCGGATGACCCTGCCCCTCGGCACCCGCCTCGCCATCGGCACGCTGCGCACCCTGGCCCGCACCCAGCTGACCGATGCGGGAGCCCGGTCCGGCATGATCCCGGGTTCGTGCCGGGACGCGGGCACCCATCTGCCACCGAGCTGCACGGCCACAGAGGCCACGCTGCTGTTCCCGGCGCTCCTCGCCGAAGCCCGACGCTGGGGCCTCCCCGAGAAGGAGGCGGAGGAACTCCTCCCGGCCGCCGAGCACTGCCTGACCTGGTTGCGCACGACCGTGGGGGACGGCCTGTACCTCTGCGACCCGCACCCGGGCGGACCGCAGCGCTGTGAGACCCAGGCCCACGCCCACCGCGCGGCACTGCTCGGCGCCGATCTGCTCGACGCGTTCGGCAGACCGGGCGGGCCGGGGCTACGGGAGTGGGCGAGGAGCCTGAGGACCGCGTTCCAGCGGGACTTCTGGATCGACGACCTGGGCGGCGGCCGACCCGCGGCGGCCCGCCTCCCGGACGGGCGGCTCGTGCCGCACCTGGGCGCGGCCGCCGCCCACCTCCTCGACACCGGCCTGCTGGGCGGGGGCGAGGCGGCGCCCGGACTCCTCGACAAGGTGCAGACCGAGCAACTCGCCCGGCTGCTCGGCGGCCCCGCGATGGACTCCGGCTGGGGACTGCGCGGCCTGGGAGCCAAGGAAGCGGGATTCAACCCCTTCGGTCACCGCGGCGGAGCCGTCCGCACCCACGAGACGGCCGTCGCCGTGGCCGGCCTGATCGCGACCGGCTACGAGAAGGAGGCGAACGGGCTGCTGCGCGGCGCCCTGGCGGCCGCCGAGGCCTTCGGCCACCGACTGCCGGAGATGTACGGCGGCGAGCAGCGCACCGACGGGAGCGCGCCGCTCCCGCACCCCGCGGCCTGCCGCCCGGCCGCCACCGCGGCGGCGGCCGGGGTATTGCTGCTGACGGCCCTCGCCGGCATCCGCCCCGACGCGCCCGCGGGCACCGTCACCCTCCGCCCCGCCGCCAGCGCCCCCCTCGGGGAACTCGTCCTCACCGGTCTCCGGGTCGCGGGCGCCCCCTTCTCCGTACGCGTGGGCCGACTCGGCCTCGCCATGGTCGAGGAGGCCGCGGACGGGCTCCAACTGGGAGTGTGACTCGACGGCGGTGAGGCCACGGGGGAGCGCCCCGCAAGCAGCCGCCCCTTCATGACGCGTCGCTGCCCAGCGCCGCACCAGTCCCCACACCCTCACCCCCCTCCGCCACCTCAAGGAAGCCGATCACCGAGCGAACTCGATCAACGGCCGATGCGACCACAGAAGGGAGTGTTTATCGTCAGGCAGACGACTATGATCGCCGCATGCCCTACGACCCGTCAGCCTTTCCGCCCTTCGCCGTCACCGTGGACCTGGTCGTGCTGACCGTGCGCCGCCATGCCCTGTGCGCGCTGGCGGTACGCAGGGGCGAACCGCCGTTCCAGGGGCGCTGGGCCCTCCCCGGCGGATTCGTACGGGCCGACGAGGACCTGGCCCAGGCGGCGGCGCGGGAACTGGCCGAGGAGACCGGCATGCGGGCCCACGACCCCTCCGTACCGGTCCAGGACAACGGCGCGCACCTGGAACAGCTCGCCACCTACGGCGACCCCAAGCGGGACCCGCGGATGCGCGTCGTCAGCGTTGCGCACCTCGCCCTCGCCCCCGACCTGCCCGCACCGCGCGCGGGCGGCGACGCGAGCAACGCACGCTGGGCGCCGGTCGAGGAGCTGCTCCAGCAGGGGGGCCACGGCCGCGACGGCGAACCCCTCGCCCCGCTCGCCTTCGACCACGCCCAGATCCTGTCCGACGGAGTGGAGCGCGCCCGCTCCAAGATCGAGTACTCCTCGCTGGCCACGGCGTTCTGCCCCACCGAGTTCACGGTCGGGGAACTGCGCCGCGTCTACGAGGCCGTCTGGGGCGTGGCCCTCGACCCGCGCAACTTCCACCGCAAGGTGACCGGCACCCCGGGCTTCCTCGTCCCCACCGGCGGAACCACCACCCGCCAGGGCGGCCGACCGGCCCAGCTCTTCCGGGCCGGCGGTGCCACCCTGCTCAACCCCCCGATGCTGCGCCCCGAGGTCTGAGGCGAGCGTCGCGGGCCGGGCTCGCGAGCGAACGGCGAACACCGGTCCGAGCCAGCCGACTGCCGCCCCGGGAGCGGGCCTTGCGGTGCCCGAAAAACCGGACATAGCGCGCTATCTTGCTTCGGGTGATCCAGGCCTTCGGACTGACCAGCGATTCCCGCAAGGAGCTTCCGCCCGCCGTCGACGACGTCTCCTTCGAGGCGCGCGCCGGCCACGTCACCGCACTGCTCGGAACAGCAGGTGCAGGCAAGACGACGGCACTCAGACTCATGCTCGAACTCCAACAGGGCCGTGGACTCACCTACTTCAGAGGCCGCCCTCTGCATCGGATCGCCCATCCCTCGCGCGAGGTAGGCGTCCTGCTGGGCGATGTGCCCGGGCATCCCGCCCGCACGGTCCGCGGACACCTGCGCATGCTCTGCGCCGCCGCGGGGGTCCCCGTACGCCGTGCCGACGAAGTCCTCGAAGTGGTCGGCCTGGTCAGCCTGCGCGACGAACGCCTCGGCACCCTCTCCCGCGGCATGGACCGCCGCCTCGGCCTGGCCTGCGCCCTGCTCGCCGACCCGCACACACTGGTGCTCGACGACCCGGCCGACGGGCTCTCCGCCCGCGAGAGCCGCTGGCTCTACGGCGTACTGCGCGCCCACGCCACCCAGGGCGGCACGGTTTTGCTGACCACCGCCGACCCCAAGGAGGCCGCGCGCACAGCGGATCGCGTCATCACCCTGGACCAGGGCCGACTGGTCGCCGACCAGGACGCCGCCGACTTCTCCCGCACCCGCCTGCGCCCCCGCGTCGCCGTCCGCACACCGCACGCCACCCGCCTCGCCACCCTCCTCGCCAAGGACGCCCGTACGGCACAGCGCTCCGTGGAGGTCGTCCGCGAGAGCGGCAACCGCCTCTCCGTGTACGGCAGTACCTGTGCCGACATCGGCGAGACGGCCTTCCGCCACGGCATCCTCGTACACCAACTCGCCGACGAGATCGGGGACATGGGGCCCGGTGCGGCCACGAACGACCCGGCGGGCGCACAGGAGCCCTCGTCGACGGAGGACACGCGCGAACCGGCCCCTGAGCGCGACCCGCACGCCCCCGCCACCTCCGCCGCCGATCCCCGGCCCTCCGCCCCCTCCCCTCTCCCCGCCCTCCCGCCCCCCATCTCCGTCCGCCCCGCCCCCAGCCCTCTCCGCCCTCTCCGCTACGAACTGCGCCGCGCCGCCGGGATCGGTACCGGGTTTGTCACCGCCGCCGTCGTGCTCGTCGTGTCCGCGCTCACCGCTCTGGTGCTCGCCCGCATCGGGCACACCCCGCAGGGGCGGCTGCTGGCCGCCTGGCCGCGGGAGCTGCCGTTGCCGCCCGCGGCGCTGGGAGCGGGGCTGCTCGGCGCGCTGGCGTTCGGGGACGAGTTCCGTCACCCCGCGCTGGCGGCGGACCGCGGCACCGTGCCCCGCAGGCTGGGACTGCTCGCCGCCAAGCTCCTCGTCTCCGGGGTCACCGCGCTGTCGCTGGCCGTCGCCACGGTGGGGTGCGATGCGGAGGTGCTGTATCTCGTATACGGACGGGAGCTGGCGGAGGTTCCCGGGGACTGGCTTTCGCTGAGCGCGAGTTGGGTCGGGCTGGTGGTCGGGTGTGCGTGGGCGGGAGTGCTGGCCGCCGGGGTGTTCCGTTCCACCAGCGCCGGTCTCGCTGCCGTGGTCGCGGTGCCCCTGCTCGTCGTACCCCTGGTGCACAAGGCGCTGGAAGGGCCCTCCGTGCGGTCGGCGGCCGGGTTTCCGCTGCGGCTCAGGGAAGTGCTGCTGATGCAGTGGCCCTTCGGGGGCGAGCGGTATGTGGCGGCCGTCGCGCGTGTGGTCGTCCAACCCGTGGGCGGCGCGCTGGCGTTGTCGCTGACGACGCTGCTGTGCGCGTATCTGCTCACGACCCTGCGCAGCAGGGTCCGATGACCGCCTTCCGTCCGCTTCCGGTACTCGCTGTGCGCACAACTCCCCGGGGAAAGCCCATTTCTTTCCGATAAGGCGTCAATTGCGACGGGGTGAGCGATCACCCTTTCGTGTGCTTTTCACCAAAGACCTCAAGGGAGTTGGAGAGGGCGCCGACAAAGGATCCGTGAGTACCCTTGCGCACACCATGATGACCGCCGCCCGCGCCACCGACTCCGGTCTGGTCGGCCCGGGCGAACTCGACCGCTACCCCTACGCCGAGGCCCCTGTCGCCGCCCGCGTCGGAGCCCCCTCCTGGGAGGGCGCGGAGCCAGAGCTGGGCCGCGTGGGCCGGCGCGCCGCGGGCAGCCGCGGACGCGGGCTGCACGGCCAACTCGTCCAGCAGCTCGGCCAGATGATCGTCTCCGGCGATCTGGGTGCCGACCGTCCGCTGGTGCCCGAGGAGATCGGCCAGCGGTTCGAGGTCTCCCGCACCGTCGTCCGTGAGTCGCTCCGGGTCCTGGAGGCCAAGGGCCTGGTCAGTGCCCGGCCGAACGTCGGCACGCGCGTGCGCCCTGTCAGCGACTGGAACCTCCTCGACCCGGACATCATCGAGTGGCGGGCCTTCGGGCCGCAGCGCGACGATCAGCGCCGCGAGCTGAGCGAGCTGCGCTGGACGATCGAGCCCCTCGCCGCGCGCCTCGCCGCGGGACACGGCCGTGAGGACGTCCAGCAGCGGCTGGCCGACATGGTCGAGATCATGGGCCACGCCATGGGGCAGGGTGACGCGCTCACCTTCTCCCGCGCGGACGCCGAGTTCCACTCCCTGCTCATCCAGGTCGCCGGCAACCGCATGCTGGAGCATCTCTCCGGGATCGTCTCGGCCGCGCTCCAGGTGTCCGGAGGCCCGGTCACCGGTTGTGACCGGCCGAACGAGTCGTCGCTGGGTCATCACGGCCGGATCGTCGACGCCCTCGCGGCCGGTGACGGCGCGGCGGCGGAGACGGCGATGCGGCAGCTTCTGACCGTCCATCCAGAGGTGGAGCGCGTGGTTCCCGCCCCGCGCGAGCACTGACCGCGCCCCACGGGCGGCGCGGCCGGGGATGCCTCCCCCCTCCTGTGGCATCCCGGCCGGCGAACCGCCTCCCGTCGGACCCCGCAGGATCCGGGTGATCCTGCGGGGTCCGACGGTGCGGCGAGACGACGGCGTGGGCGGCGTACCCTCGGGAAGGGCCCGGCCATGGGTGGATCGGGCCCCGACGGACCACCTCTGACCGCATCTGACCGTTTTTGCGCGCTTACGGGGTGTGACTCGGGCCACGCAGATTGGGCGTAACGCTCGTGGGAACAGCGCGATGACCTAAGAGGTGACAGCCGCGGAGGGAATACGGACGCCATACATGGCGCTGTGCATCTTCCCGGCCCCCGCCCGCACCGTCGGCCCATCCCCAGGCCGGTGGTCGGCTCCTGTCCGCTGTGGACGGGGCCGGAAGCCGTTTTCCAACGTTCCGAGAGGTTGTTCGTGTCGGCCAGCACATCCCGTACGCTCCCGCCGGAGATCGCCGAGTCCGTCTCTGTCATGGCGCTCATTGAGCGGGGAAAGGCTGAGGGGCAGATCGCCGGCGATGACGTGCGTCGGGCCTTCGAAGCTGACCAGATTCCGGCCACTCAGTGGAAGAACGTACTGCGCAGCCTCAACCAGATCCTCGAGGAAGAGGGTGTGACGCTGATGGTCAGTGCCGCGGAGCCCAAGCGCACCCGAAAGAGCGTCGCAGCGAAGAGTCCGGCCAAGCGCACCGCCACCAAGACGGTCGCGGCGAAGACGGTGACCACCAAGAAGGCCACCGCCACCGCCACGCCCGAGGCACCCGCCGCCGACCCGGCCGTCGAGGACGAGGCGCCCGCGAAGAAGGCCGCTGCCAAGAAGACGACGACCGCCAAGAAGGCGGCCGCGAAGAAGACGACCGCCGCCAAGAAGACGGCGGCCAAGAAGACGACCGCCGCGAAGAAGGACGACGCCGAGGTTCTCGAGGACGAGGTCCTCGAGGACGCCAAGCCCGGCGAGGGTGAGCCCGAGGGCGCCGAGAGCGCCGGCTTCGTGCTCTCCGACGAGGACGAGGACGACGCGCCCGCGCAGCAGGTCGCCGCCGCCGGCGCCACCGCCGACCCGGTCAAGGACTACCTCAAGCAGATCGGCAAGGTCCCGCTGCTCAACGCCGAGCAGGAGGTCGAGCTCGCCAAGCGCATCGAGGCCGGTCTGTTCGCCGAGGACAAGCTGGCCAACGCCGACAAGCTGGCCCCGAAGCTCAAGCGCGAGCTGGAGATCATCGCCGAGGACGGCCGCCGCGCCAAGAACCACCTGCTGGAGGCCAACCTCCGACTGGTGGTCTCCCTGGCCAAGCGCTACACCGGCCGCGGCATGCTCTTCCTGGACCTCATCCAGGAGGGCAACCTCGGTCTGATCCGCGCGGTCGAGAAGTTCGACTACACCAAGGGCTACAAGTTCTCCACGTACGCCACCTGGTGGATCCGTCAGGCGATCACCCGCGCGATGGCCGACCAGGCCCGCACCATCCGTATCCCGGTGCACATGGTCGAGGTCATCAACAAGCTCGCGCGCGTGCAGCGCCAGATGCTCCAGGACCTGGGCCGCGAGCCCACCCCGGAGGAGCTGGCCAAGGAACTCGACATGACCCCGGAGAAGGTCATCGAGGTCCAGAAGTACGGCCGCGAGCCCATCTCCCTGCACACCCCGCTGGGC
Source organism: Streptomyces sp. NPDC003635 (assembly GCF_053587635.1). NCBI lineage: Bacteria > Bacillati > Actinomycetota > Actinomycetes > Kitasatosporales > Streptomycetaceae > Streptomyces > Streptomyces sp. NPDC003635. Next base: position 99,986 of record NZ_JBSFOK010000012.1, read on the forward strand.
GAGGACGGCGACAGCGAGTTCGGTGACCTCATCGAGGACTCCGAGGCCGTCGTCCCGGCCGACGCGGTCAGCTTCACGCTCCTGCAGGAGCAGCTGCACTCCGTCCTCGACACGCTGTCCGAGCGCGAGGCGGGCGTCGTCTCCATGCGCTTCGGTCTCACCGACGGTCAGCCGAAGACCCTCGACGAGATCGGCAAGGTCTACGGCGTCACGCGCGAGCGCATCCGTCAGATCGAGTCCAAGACGATGTCGAAGCTGCGCCACCCGTCCCGTTCGCAGGTGCTGCGCGACTACCTCGACTAGGACGCGGTCGTACGACGCCGAAGGCCCGGTTCCCTGTTCGGGAGCCGGGCCTTCGTGTGCCCACGCGGGGTGCGGGGCGCCGCCGGGTGGATCACTCTGGGTGTCTCATGACCACCCCTGAGTGAGGAGCGCCCATGCGTCGTCCCCTGGTCCGGGCACTGTCCCGGCCGCTGGTCCTGGCCGCCGCCGCTGCCGTCATACCCCTGGCGTCCGCCGCCCCCGTGGCCGCGGACAGCGTTGTCGTCGGCGGATTCCCCGTCGATGTGTCCGACAGCCCCTGGACGGTTGCGGTCTCCAGCCGTGACCGGTTCGGAGGTACGCGCTCGGGGCAGTTCTGCGGCGGTGTCGCCGTCGGCCCCACCACCGTGCTCACCGCGGCCCACTGCATGGGCGAGGACGTGCTGGGGGAGCCTCCGGACCAGGTGGACGACCTCAAGGTCGTCGCGGGCCGCACGGACCTGCGCTCCACCGAGGGCCAGGAGATCGCCGTACGGGAGACGTGGGTGAATCCCGAGTACGACAAGGTCACCAATGCCGGGGACTTCGCCGTGCTCACCCTCGCCGAGCCGCTGTCGGAAGGCTCGGTGATCGGGATGGCGGCGGCCGGGGATCCGGCGTACACGGCGGGGACGCCGGCCATGGTCTACGGGTGGGGTGACACCACCGGCGGCGGTGACTACCCGGCCGGGCTGCGAGCGGCCCGGGTGCACGTACTGTCCGACAGTCTGTGCGAGCGGGCGTACCCCGGCGGGGGGGACGGCTCCTACGCCGCCGACAGCATGCTGTGCGCGGGTGAGGTGCTGGGCGGGCGGGACGCCTGTCAGGGGGACAGTGGGGGACCGCTGGTCGCCCAGGGGCGGCTGGTGGGGCTGGTGTCCTGGGGGAGCGGCTGCGGCCGCCCGGGCAGCCCCGGGGTCTACACGCGGGTGTCCGACGTCCTCACGACCCTGCGCTGGGACACCGGCGCCACGAGAGGGCCGCGTACAGGCTTCTGAGCGGGGCTCCGCGGTCCGGGCACGCGTAAGGGCGGCTGTCCCTGATCTTCAGGGGCAACCGCCCTTACGCCGGCCTTATGCCTGGAGCTGGCTCGTCGTGGACGCGAGTGTGTCAGCGCTCATCTTCGGAAGCGGTGGCGGGAACGGCCGTCAGCCGCTCTGTCTCGTCCTGTATCTCAGCGGCGATCTTCTTGAGTCCCGGCTCGAACTTGCGGCCGTGGTGGGCGCAGAAGAGCAGTTCTCCGCCGCTCACCAGGACGACGCGCAGGTATGCCTGGGCGCCGCAACGGTCGCAGCGATCGGCGGCCGTCAACGGGCTCGCGGGGGTCAGAACAGTAGTCACGTCGCCTCTTCTCTAGCTCGACGAGCTGTCGTACCAGGGTCAACATCCAACCAGCCCGAAAACGTTCCCGCTCGTGGCTTTTCCTTGAAAAAATCTTTCCAGGCGGCTGGCTGCTGCCGGTTGGCGGCGAATGTGCCGTATTGCGTGTCTCTGTGTCGTACGGGTTCGCGCAGTCGGTCGGTGTCGGTCCTCCGGCTGGATTGCCGGTTTGTTCATGAGGACGTGCCCGGAGCCTAAATGGTTCATGCCTCGAAGGGAACGTGATATGTACTTCACTCCATCGAGGGATCGAACATGTATACGACGCTGGGCTACTCTGCCGAGAGACGAGGGTGGCGTTACATCGGCTCTACCAGGCCTCGGTACCCTCTGAGCGGCGACCGAAGCCGCGCCCTTACCCCAAAGGGCATCACCTGAAATTCAGCGAGGAGCGAACCGCGTGACCGCCGAGACGTCCGTGCCGTCCACAGCGCTGCTGGCAGGAGCAGACCGGGACGGTTCCAACTACACCGCGCGGCACCTCCTCGTCCTCGAGGGCCTCGAGGCGGTGCGCAAGCGCCCGGGCATGTACATCGGCTCGACCGACAGCCGCGGTCTGATGCACTGCCTCTGGGAGATCATCGACAACTCCGTCGACGAGGCCCTCGGGGGCTACTGCGACCACATCGAGGTCGTCCTCCACGACGACGGCTCGGTGGAGGTCCGGGACAACGGCCGGGGCATCCCCGTCGACGTCGAGCCCAAGACCGGCCTGTCCGGTGTCGAGGTCGTGATGACCAAGCTGCACGCCGGCGGCAAGTTCGGCGGCGGCTCCTACGCCGCCTCCGGCGGCCTGCACGGCGTGGGCGCCTCCGTGGTGAACGCCCTGTCCGCGCGGCTCGACGTCGAGGTGGACCGGGGCAGCCAGACCCACTCGATCAGCTTCCGGCGCGGTGTGCCCGGCGCCTTCGCCTCCATGGGGCCCGACGCCAAGTTCGAGGCCAAGAGCGGCCTGCGCAAGACCAGGAAGAAGTCCAAGAACGCCTCCGGCACGCGCGTGCGCTACTGGGCCGACCGCCAGATCTTCCTCAAGGACGCCAAGCTCTCCCTGGAGCACCTGCACCAGAGGGCCCGCCAGACGGCCTTCCTCGTGCCCGGCCTCACCATCGTGGTGCGCGACGAGTACGGCCTGGGGGAGGGCGGCAGCAAGGGCGAGGAGTCCTTCCGCTTCGACGGCGGCATCAGCGAGTTCTGCGAGTACCTGGCGACCGACAAGGCGGTCTGCGACGTCCTCCGCCTCTCCGGCCAGGGCTCCTTCAGGGAGACGGTCCCGGTCCTGGACGAGCACGGCCAGATGACGCCGACCCAGGTCACCCGGGAGCTCGACGTCGATGTCGCGCTGCGCTGGGGCACGGGCTACGACACGACCCTGAAGTCGTTCGTGAACATCATCGCCACGCCCAAGGGCGGCACCCACGTGGCCGGCTTCGAGACCGCGGTGACCAGCACGCTCAACGAGGTCCTGCGCGCCAAGAAGCTGCTGCGCGTCGCCGAGGACGACATCGTCAAGGACGACGCCCTGGAGGGCCTCACCGCCGTCGTCACCGTGCGCCTGGCCGAGCCCCAGTTCGAGGGCCAGACCAAGGAGGTCCTCGGCACCTCGGCGGCCCGCCGCATCGTGAACACGGTGATCACCAAGGAGCTCAAGGCGTTCCTGACGTCCACCAAGCGGGACGCGGCCGCCCAGGCCCGGGTGGTCATGGAGAAGGCGGTCGCCGCCGCGCGCACCCGCATCGCGGCCCGCCAGCACAAGGACGCGCAGCGCCGCAAGACGGCCCTGGAGTCCTCCTCGCTGCCCGCCAAGCTCGCCGACTGCCGCAGCGACGACGTCGAGCGCAGCGAGCTGTTCATCGTCGAGGGAGACTCCGCGCTCGGCACCGCGAAGCTCGCCCGGAACTCCGAGTTCCAGGCACTGCTGCCGATCCGCGGCAAGATCCTCAACGTCCAGAAGTCGTCCGTGACCGACATGCTGAAGAACGCCGAGTGCGGCGCGATCATCCAGGTCATAGGAGCGGGCTCGGGCCGGACCTTCGACATCGACGCGGCCCGCTACGGCAAGATCGTCATGATGACCGACGCCGACGTGGACGGCTCCCACATCCGCTGTCTGCTGCTCACGCTCTTCCAGCGCTACATGCGGCCGATGGTCGAGGCGGGCCGGGTCTTCGCGGCCGTACCGCCACTGCACCGGATCGAGATCGTCCAGCCCAAGAAGGGCCAGGACAAGTACGTCTACACGTACTCCGACCGCGAACTGCGCGACAAGCTCATGGAGTTCCAGAGCAAGGGCATCCGCTACAAGGACTCCATCCAGCGCTACAAGGGACTCGGCGAGATGGACGCCGACCAGCTGGCCGAGACCACGATGGACCCGCGCCACCGCACCCTGCGCCGCATCAACCTCTCCGACCTGGAGGCGGCCGAGCAGGTCTTCGACCTGCTGATGGGCAACGACGTCGCGCCGCGCAAGGAGTTCATCTCGTCCTCGGCGGCGACGCTGGACCGCTCGCGCATCGACGCGTAGGCGCTCGCAGCACGCGGGGTGGGCACGGCTCGGGCCGGGCCCGCCCCCGTTCATGTGCGGCACACTCCGGACGAATCACCTGATGGGGTGAAGGGCGAGGGGAACAAGAGTCGGGGATCTTCCCGTTCTGTCCATCCTTGGGCATGCACTCAAGCAACGGTCGCTCCCACGCGCGCGTGCGCTACGACGACCCCTGGTACGACGCGCTGGCCTCTGGCTGGGGCGAGGCGGACGCCCCCGCCGACGCCGTCCCCGCGGCCCGCGAGGAGGACGTCAGGGACGCGGCGGACGTCTACCTGGAGGTGCAGCGCAGCGCCGCCTTCCAGGAAGTGCGCAGCCGGTACCGCGGGTTCGTGGTGCCGGCGGTCATCGGCTTTCTGGCCTGGTACATCGGCTACGTCGTCACCGCCACCACCGCTCCGGCGCTGATGGCCCGACCGGTCGTCGGCGCGGTGAACGTGGCGATGCTCGCCGGACTCGGACAGTTCCTCACCACGTTCCTGCTCACCTGGGCCTACGCCCGCCACGCGCGCCTGCGCCGCGACCGGGCCGCCCTCGACCTGCGCTGGGACACCCAGGAACTGACCCGGGGCACGAGGGGCGGCACTCCGTGACGGGCGATCACCAGACCCTGGCGCTGCTGCTGTTCAGCGCGTTCGTCGCCGTCACCCTGGCGATCACGACCTGGGTGAGCCGCCACCGGCACGGTTCGGCGGAGGAGTTCTACGCCGGCGGCCGACTCTTCTCCCCGATGGAGAATGGTTTTGCCATCTCCGGCGACTACATGTCGGCCGCTTCCTTCCTCGGCATCTCCGGACTGATCGCTCTCTACGGCTACGACGGACTGCTGTACTCGGTGGGCTTCCTCGTGGCCTGGCTCGTCGTGCTCTTCCTGGTCGCCGAACTGGTCCGCAACTGCGGCAGGTTCACCCTCGCCGACGTGGTGGCCGCGCGGATGAGCGAACGGCCCGTACGGATCGCGGCGGGAACTTCCTCGGTCACCGTGTCCGTTCTGTATCTGGTGGCGCAGATGGTGGGTGCGGGCAGTCTGGTCGCGCTGCTGCTCGGCGGTCAGGGCGAGGCGGCGCAGACCTGGACCGTCATCGCCGTCGGCGCGCTCATGGTGATCTATGTGTCGATGGGAGGGATGCGGGCCACCACGTGGATCCAGATCGTCAAGGCGGTCCTGCTGCTCGGCGGCACCGTCGCGCTGACCGTGCTCGTCCTGGTGCGGTTCCACGGCGACTTCGACCGACTGCTGCTCACCGCGGCCGAACGCAGCGGCCACGGCGAGTCGTTCCTCGCCCCCGGGCTCAAGTACGGCGCCGACTGGACCGCCCGCTTCGACTTCATCAGCCTCGGAATCGCCCTGGTCCTGGGCACCGCCGGGCTGCCGCACATCCTGTCCCGCTTCTACACCGTGCCCACCGCGCGGGCGGCCCGGCGCTCGGTGGTGTGGGCGATCGGGCTGATCGGCGGCTTCTACCTGATGACGATCGTCCTCGGCTTCGGCGCCGCCGCCATCGTGGGCACCGACGCGGTACGCGGCTCGAACGCCGCGGGCAACACGGCCGTACCGCTGCTGGCGCTCGATCTGGGCGGTGGAGCCGACTCCACCGGGGGAACGGTTCTGTTCGCGATCGTCGCCGCCGTCGCCTTCGCCACGATCCTCGCCGTCGTCGCCGGGATCACGCTCGCCTCCTCGGCGTCCGTGGCGCACGACCTGTACGCGTCGCTGCGGCGCCGGCACGCCAAGCCGCGCAGCGAGGTCGCCGTCGCACGGGTCGCCGCGGTCGGCATCGGGGTCGTGGCCATCGGGCTGGGCCTGCTCGCCCGCGATCTCAACGTCGCCTTCCTGGTGGGCCTCGCCTTCGCGGTCGCCGCCTCCGCCAACCTGCCCGTGCTGCTCTACTCGCTGTTCTGGCGCGGCTTCACCACACGCGGCGCGGTCTGGGCGGTGTACGGCGGGCTCGTCCCGGCCGTGACCCTCGTGCTGGTGTCGCCGGTGGTGTCCGGCAGTCCCGAATCCCTGTTCCCCGGCGTCGACTTCCAGTGGTTCCCGCTGCAGAATCCCGGCATCGTCTCGATCCCCCTCGGCTTCTTGGCCGGCTGGCTCGGCACGGTGACCTCCGCCGAGGTCCCGGACGAGGCCAAGCACGCGGAGACCGAGGTGCGCTCCCTGACCGGCGCTGGAGCGGCGTAGCGCCCCGCGCGCGAGACAACGGTCCGCCGTATCCGTATGGAGGTGGGCGGGTACGGCCGCTTCCCCCGCCCCCACCACAGGCCGTGCCCCTAGGCGCGGGTCGCCCACAGGTAACGGTGTTCCGGGCGGCCCGCGTCGCCGTACTTCAGGGTCAGTCGCGCGCGGCCCGTGCGCTCCAGGAGCTTCAGATAGCGCTGGGCGGTCTGCCGGCTCACGCCGGTGCGCTCCGCGATCTCCTGGGCCGACAGGGGGCCTTCGGCGTCGATCAGGGCACGGCGCACGAGATCGGCCGTGGTGGGCGAGTGGCCCTTGGGCAGCTCCGGCTCCGAGGGCGTGGACAGCGCGCCGAAGATCCGGTCCACCTCGGCCTGCTCGGCCTCCCCGCCGCCGTCCAGGGTGCGGCGCAGCCGCGCGTACGCCTCCAGCTTGACGCGCAGGCCCGCGAAGGCGAACGGCTTGACCAGGTACTGCAGCGCGCCGTGCCGCATCGCCTCCTGGACTGTGGAGACGTCCCGGGCCGCCGTCACCATGATCACGTCGGTCCGGTGACCGCGCCGCCGCATCTCCCGTACGACCGACAGGCCCGTGTCGTCGGGCAGGTAGTGGTCCATCAGGACCAGGTCCACCCGGGGCAGCTCCTCGACCTGCCGCAGGGCCTCAGCCGCGCTGTGCGCCTCGCCGGCCACGTGGAAGCCGGGCACCTTCTCGACGTAGGCGGCGTTGACCCGGGCGACGCGTGTGTCGTCGTCCACGACCAGGACCTCGATCATCGCGACTCCTCCTCGGCGGTCCGGTGGGCCGGGGGCCCGGTGAGGGCCGGCTCGCCGTCCGGCTCGGTGAGGGCCTCGGGCAGGACGACGGTGAACTCCGCCCCGCCGCCATGCGCCCGGTCCACGGTGGCGGCGCCGCCCTGCCGTTCGGCGAGTCTGCGGACCAGGGAGAGCCCGATCCCGCGCTCACGGTGGGCCGGAGCCTCCTTCGTGGACCAGCCCTCCGTGAAGATCAACTCACGCTGTTCGGCCGGGATTCCCGGCCCCGTGTCGCGCACCCTGAGGACGACTGTCCGCCCTTCGGTCCGCAATTCGACCTCCACGCGCGCGTGCGGGGCGCCCGCGACCGCGTCCAGGGCGTTGTCCACCAGGTTGCCGACGACCGTGACGATGCCCCTGGGATCGATCAGCTTGTCCGGGAGCCCTGTGCGGTCCGACAGCAGCAGCGCGACCCCGCGCTCGGCGGCCACGGTCGCCTTGCCCACCAGCAGCGCCGCGAGCAGCGGGTCCCGGATCTTCTCGGTGACCTGTTCCGCGGTCGCCCGGTGGTCGCCGACCACCTCGCCGACGAACTCCACGGCGTCGTCGTACATCTCCAGCTCCAGCAGCCCGAGCAGCGTGTGCATGCGGTTGGCGTGCTCGTGGTCCTGGGCGCGCAGGGCGTCGATCAGCCCGCGCGTGGAGTCCAGTTCACGGCCCAGCTGCTCCAGCTCCGTGCGGTCGCGCAGGGTGGCGACCGCGCCGCCGTCGTCGGTGGGCATGCGGTTGGCGACCAGGACGCGCTGACCGCGCACCGTGAGCAGATCGGTGCCGGTGACCCGTCCGGCCAGCACATCGGCCGTACGACCCTTCCCCAGCGCCTCGTCCGGGGAGCGGCCGACGGCCTCGTCACCGATGCCGAGCAGCCGGTGCGCCTCGTCGTTGAGCAGGCGGACACGGCCCGAGCGGTCCAGGGCCACGACGCCCTCCCGGATGCCGTGCAGCATCGCCTCGCGCTCCGCGAGCAGCGCCGAGATGTCGGAGAAGGCGAGGTCCCGGGTCTGCCGCTGGACCCGGCGCGAGATCAGCCAGGCGGCCAGCGCGCCGACGGCCAGGGCGCCTCCGGCGTACGCCAGCAGCTCGGGGATGGCGTGGATGAGCCGGGCCCGGACACTGTCGTACGCGATGCCCACCGAGACCGCGCCGACGATGTCGCCGTCGCTGTCGCGCAGCGGCACCTTGCCGCGGGCCGTGCGGCCCAGGGTGCCGCTGTCGATCTGCATGACCTCCCGGCCCGCCAGGGCCTGCCCGGGGTCGGTGGAGACCGTCCTGCCGACCTCGTCGGGTGTGGGGTGCGACCAGCGCACGCCCCGCCAGTCCATCACCACGACGTACTCGGCCCGCGTGGCCTCGCGGATCCGCTCCGCCTCCCGCTGGACCGGCCCGTCGGCCGTCGGCGGCGTGTCCACGACGTTCTGGGCGATCTGCGGCTCGACGGCCGTGGTCTGGGCGATGGCGAGGGCCCGGCGCATGGCCTGGTCGTCGAGCTGGTTGCCGAGCGGTGCGAGGAACAGGCCGGTCGCGAGCACCGCGACTCCCGCGGCGATGGCCACCTGCATCAGCAGCACCTGGGAGAACATCCGCCGCGGCAGGCCGAGGCGCAGGCGGCGCGCGGAGGGGGTGGGGCTCATACCCACGACGGTACGTGGGGGTGGCGGGACCACCGAAGGGGGTGTGGCCCGAGTCTCAGCCGGCGAGCGCCGTGGTGATCGCCAGCTCGCGCACGGCCTCCACGTCCATCCGCGCCGGCGAGCCCAGCACCGAGGTGCCGCAGCTCTCCGCGCGGGGCGGCGACGCGGCGCCCTGGGCGACGACGACGTGCCAGTGGCGTCCGTCGGCGTGCGCGACGGTCACCGTCCAGCGCGGGGCCGCGCCCTCGGTCCGTACGACGCGCAGCGCGTCCGCCGCGTACTCGCCCACGGCCGTGCGCACGGCCAGCTCGGCCGCCTGCCCCGGCCGCTCCCAGGCGGAGTTGCCGCGGCACCCCTCGACGACGATCCGCCCCTCCCGCGCGCGGTGCAGGATCTCCTTGACGGAGTGCGCCTCGGCGCGGCCGTAGGCGTAGCCGTACGGCAGCACCAGCAGCGTCGGGGAGAAGCGATGTCCGCCCAGATGGGTGACCTCCCAGATGCCCTCAACGCCGGAAGCGGCGAGCTCCGCGGCGAGCGGGCGGCCGAGGAGGGCGCAGCAGCGGTCCCGCTTGCCGTTGGTGCACACGAGGGCGAGCGGGTCGCCGGTGTGCGGGCTCGCCTGGAGCACGGCGTCGAAGACACGGTGGTCGCCCTTGCCGAGCGCGGCGAAGTCCAGGTCGAGCAGCGCACGCGGATCACCGAGCGTGGCGCCGTGCAGCCAGGTGTTCCCCGGGGTGGTGTGGGCGGCGTACACCTGCCGGGCGGTGGGCGTTCTGCTGTCGGCGTGCCGCCCGGGACGGCGGATGAGCGCGATCCGTACGCCGGTGCCCTTGGCGGCCGCCTCCACGGCGCGGCCCAGCGCGGGGTCCAGATGGCTCGAGGTGAGCGCCCTGGCACCCCACGGACCGGGCTGCTCCAGCAACAGCCAGGTCCTCGCGGTGGCCGCGGTGCCCGCGATGGGCTCGTCGAGGTCGCGGGAGACACTTGAGCAAGTACTCACGAAGGTGAGCCTAACCTGAGTTGATCCGGAGTGGCTCACCGTCCCGCTCGTGTCCTACTCCGGCAGGGGTCGGGGCGGCCTTGGGCCGACGTAGTGCCCGGTGGGCCGCATCCGCAGCGGGCGCTCGCCGTACTCCTCCAGCGCGTGGGCGATCCAGCCCGCCGTCCGGGCCACGGCGAAGATCGTCTCGCCGGCGGTGGCGTGCATGCCGCTGGAGGCGGTCAGCACCGCGAGGGCCAAGTCCACGTTGGCGTGCAGCGGGGTGTGACGGGCGGTCGTGGCGACGATGTCGCGGGCCGCGGCGAGGGCGGGCTCGGCGCCCGGGACCTCCTCCAGGAGCCCGAACAGCACCCGCGCGCGGGGGTCCTCGCCGGGGTAGAGCCGGTGGCCGAGTCCCGGGATTCGGCGGCCTGCCCGCAGCTCCTCCGCGATCACCGGTGCCGCGTCGCCGCGGTCGAGGACGTCCAGCAGCAACCGGTGGGCGAGTCCGCTGGCCGCGCCGTGCAGGGGGCCTTCGAGGACGCCCAGGCCCGCGGAGACGGCCGCGTAGGCGTGGGCGCGGGCGGAGGCCGCGACGCGGACGGCGAGCGTCGACGCGGCGAGGTCGTGGTCGACGAGCAGGGCGAGCGCGGTGTCCAGGGTGCGCAGCGACGCCTCGTCCGCGGGGCGGCCGCTGAGCCGGGCCCACAGCCGGTGGGCGAGCGGGCCCGTGTCGCGGTGGTCGCGCCGGACCGGCGGCAGGGCGGCGACGAGGGTGGGGATGAGACTGCGCGCGGTGCCCAGTACGGCGTCCTCGGACAGGTCGAAGCGCAGGGGGTCCGCGGTCGCGGCGGCGATGGCGGCGACCCTCAACCGGTCGGTGGGCCCGGTGTGTTCGGGCAGGGCGTCGACCGCGCGGCGGGCGGTGGCGACGGCGGATTCGGGGGCGCTGAAGGTGATGCCGGGGCGCAGCCGCCCGGTCCACAGCCACTCGGCGACCTCCTCGTAGGAGTGCCGTACGGCGAGTTCGGCCGCGTCGACCCCGCGGAACCAGTATCGGTCCGTGCCGATGAACGTGATGCGGGTCCGAACCGACAGTTCGCCCCCGGAGCCCGAACCGCCGCCGCTCTCCCGCCGGTTGCGCCGTGCCAGCGCCTCGACCTCCTGGGCGTCGAAGGTGCTGCCCCGGCCGCTGGGGACGCGTTGGCTGCTGAGCTGACCGCGGCTGACGTAGGCGTACACGGTCTCGGGCTTCACGCCGAGGAGTTCGGCGGCCTCTTTGGTGGTCAGCCGCCGGGTCGTGCGACCGGCGTCGGGCTGTTGATCGCGCATGAGGGTCACCGTATCCGTTGAACAACCCATTGACCCATGTATTGACTCAATCAATATTGACAAGGATTGAGTCAAGCATGGACAGTCGAATCAAGTTCAGGGAGGAAATCATGTCCGTCAACAGGTCGGTCACCCCTCTTGTCGAGGCGCCGCGAGGGCTCGCCGGTGTCGTCGTCACCGACACCGCCATCGGTGACGTCCGAGGGCTCGATGGCTTCTACCACTACCGCCAGTACTCCGCCGTCGAACTGGCGCGGACCCGCGGCTTCGAGGACGTCTGGCATCTCCTGGTGCACGGGGAGTTGCCGGACGCCGAACAGGCCGCCGCGTTCGCCGCCGGGACGGCCGCGCTGCGGTGCCTCCCTGATGAAGTACGGGCGGTTCTGCCCGCCATCGCCGCGGGGAGCGGGAGCGCGGGGGGCTCGGGGCCGCTGGCCGGCATGCGGACCGCGCTGTCGCTGCTCGGCGCGGTGCGGGGCTTCCGGCCGGTGTACGACATCGGCGCGGACGAACGCCGCCGGGACGCGCTGGAGGCGGTGGCCGCCGTGCCGACGCTGCTCACCGCGCTGTACCGGCTGGGGCAGGGCCTTGAGCCGGTGGAGCCGCGGAACGACCTGTCGTATGCGGCGAACTACCTGTACATGCTGACGGGTTCGGAGCCGGATCCGGTACGGGCCAGGGCCGTCGAGCAATACTTGATCTCAACCATTGATCACGGATTCAATGCGTCAACGTTCACGGCACGGGTCATCACGTCGACCGGAGCGGACGTCGCGGCCTGTCTGGTGGGAGCGGTGGGCGCGCTGTCCGGTCCCCTGCACGGAGGCGCTCCCAGCCGGGCGCTGGACACCCTGGACGCGATCGGTACGCCCGACCGCATCGACCCGTGGATCCGTGAACGTGTCCTCGCCGGTGACCGCATCATGGGCTTCGGCCACGCCGTCTACCGCACCGAGGACCCCCGCTCCCGGATGCTCCGCGAGATCGCCCAGGGCTTCGGCGGCCCCCGCGTGGAGTTCGCGGTGGAGGTCGAACGCCAGGTGGAGTCGATCCTCGCCGAACTGAAGCCGGGCCGCGAACTCCACACGAATGTCGAGTTCTACGCCGGAGTGGTCATGGAACTCTGCGGCCTCCCCCGAGAGATGTTCACCCCGACCTTCGCGGCGGGCCGCGCGGTCGGTTGGAGCGCCAACATCCTGGAACAGGCGGAAGACCACAAGATCATCCGCCCGGCGGCGCGGTATGTGGGGCCACGCGCTCCTCGTCCCGTGCCGGGGTCGGCCCGGGAAGTTGCTGACTAGACGTCTGGGGGCCTGGGCGAGGGGCCTGTCCGATTGGCCTCAGTTATGGCCGTCTCGAAGATTCGGAACAGCCGCCCTTCGGCGCTTTCGGGTGGTAACAGGGATTTGGCGGCACGGGACGCGGACCAGTAGCGATTGAAGGCCGGGCTGCGGACCAGGTTCCGTGCGTGCACGAGCATTTCCTCATCGGTCAGGCCACCCCATCTGTAGGCAAGCAAATAATGACCGAATGTGAGATTGGCGAACAGATGCTGGCGCAGTTCCTCCTCCGAGACGCCCGGATAGTCGTTCCAGACCTGGGCCAGAGCGGGATGCTCCATCTGCATCTGGGTCAACTGCACGTGCAAAGCGCGCAGATCCGCTTCCGCGCTTCTGCGGAGTTCGTTGCGGGAAGCGGTCAACTCCGCACGTTGCAGCGACAGCTCTTGGCGCTGCATTCTGATTTCGTTTTGCTGGAGCAGAAGGGTTACCACCAGGAGAATGAGAGCCATGCCGGAGAAAACTGCACTGACTCCTCCGAAATATCCACCTAAGACACTTCGTTGGGTGGCGGTTTCCCTGCTCTCGTTGGTTTCCTCCACAGCCGCGATCAGCCAGTCGCTGACAACTAAGGAAGCTGAGGCAACGAGAGCGAGGGCCGTAACGCTTGTAGCAAGCCAGACGGCAGTCCGCTTGGCTGTTTGGCGCGAAGGAACGCGAGCCACGTCGACTTCCCTCCCCGAAGAGGGGAAAGCTCTACCCGTGAAGGCTGCAACGGAAACGTGCGCGACGTCCTGGGGCGCTGGGCTACATGTCGGGGATCTCAGCCTTGGCGCGGATCAGCGTCTCACGGCTGATCACGACGATGCGCTCGTAGTCCGCCCGGCTCGCACCGGGGGGCAGCTCATCTGTCAGTGCGGCTGTGGCCTCTGTGCCGATCACGGCGAAATTGCCATCGCTCAATTCGAAGATGTCGGGGCACGTTTCACCTGACAGGCTGCCGCGCTCGCGCGGGGACGCACCAATACGGCGAACGATCTTCAAGGAAGTACTCCTCGTAGGTGGTCAAGGCGCACAGACTATAGACCCGTTGTGAGTGCGGAATCCCTCGAACCCAATCGCTCCCTTCACACAACCGGCCCTAGTCATGGGGGGCTTCTCCCACCACCCACCACTCCTCCGTGCCGGCTTCGTCCAAGTCGCGAAGCAGGCGGTCCACCATGTGGCCAACTCGGGCCTCGGTCGAGGAATCCGCCAGGCTGGCCCGATGAGGTCGGGTGGCTTCCCAGTACTCGCGGAAGATGGGGTTCTGGCACACCACCCGAAGATGACCATGCAGTTCTTCGAGACTGACGGTGCCGATTCGGTAAGCGAGAAGCGCGTTGGTGTAGATGGCGTTGGCGAAGAGGTACTGGCGGCGTTTGAGTGGTGTCACATCGTCAACGGTGCTGAGGACCGCGGCAAGGTCTGGGTCGTCAATGGCCTTGCTCAACAGGGAGAATTGGAGTTGTTGCTGTTGGACCAGTTGCAGGTGGCGGCTCCCGGCTCGTTCCAACTGCTCGATCCGCCAACGTAGTTCGTCGAGCCTGCGCTGTCGTCTGCTCACCATCGCGAGCGCGCCCGTTGTGAGGGCCAGCGCCGCTGTGATCGTGTAGCCGAACTGGCTCTTGCCAAGGTTCCGTGCGGGCATGCCAACCCTTGCGTCGGGCACCCGTCCACCGGTCGCCGGGTGCGAGTCGACAGGGAGCGTACCGGTCCGGAACGCCCCATTGTCCACCGTCGCACGGGCGACCTCCGGTGCTGGGCCCGGGCGGTGGACAGCGCCGACCGGGCAAGCCGAGAGTGGGGAGAAACGCCGCCTGGCTCGGCACCGAGGACATCGGCGCCGAGCCAGTGAGGAGCTGTGGCCCTACGCGTCGGGAATGTCGTGCTTGGCGCGTAGCAAGGTCTCGCGGCTGATCACGACGATGCGCTCGTAGTCCGCACGCGCTGCGTCGGGCGGCAGTTCGCCGTCGAGAGCGGCTGTGGCCTCCGTGCCGATCACGGCGAAGTTGCCATCGCTCAATTCGAAGATGTCGGGGCACGTCTGCCCAGTACCGCTGCCGCGCTCCCGGGGTGAAGCGCCGACTCGACGCACGATCTTCAAATCCGTTCCTTGGTGGGTCGAGGGACGGGCCGACACGCGCCCCGGACGCCCCGCGGGCTGATGACCTCTCTAGCGTCCAGCGAAGCTCGTGTAAGCCCACGGATGCTCATGAGTGGCCGCGGGCCCTTTTGGGGTTCAGCAGCCCTACGCAGCACGATGGGGGAGCCTGTAAGGGATGTTTACCGAGCGCAGGCTGAGCGTAGATTAACCGCTCGGGGGCCGATGCGCTGCGCCCACACGCGGAGTTGAGGGGTGGCTGATCACTTGGAGGGCGGCTGCCCCACCACCCACCACTCCTCATGCTCCTCGTTGGCGCGCTCCTGGCTCACCCGATCCATTTCCTGGACGAGATCATCCATCATCCGGCCGAGCTCAGCCTCCTCCGATGAGTCCGCGAGGCTCTGTCGATGGTGGCGAGTGTCCGCCCAGTACTCCCGGAACAACTTGTTCCTGCACATCACTCGAAGGTGCCCGTAGAGCTCTGTGAGGCTCCACGCCCCTATGCGGTGGTAATAGAGGGCGTTGACGTACAGCGCGTTGGCGAACAGGTACTGGCGTTGCCTCTCCGGAGGGATGTCGTCCTCGAATGTGTCCAGCACTGCGGCCAGGGCGGGGTCATCCATGGCCTTGCAGAGCAGATCGAAATGGAGCCGATGCTGTTCGGTCAGCACTGCCCTCCTGTGGTTGCGCAAGCCCGGCGCCGCGATGGAACGGGCAACGGCTGCACACCCTGATGCCGCAGCCGAGACGATCCTCCGTACGCCAGAACTCTGTGTGGCCATGTCAACCCCCGAATCAGGCGGCCGTCCGCCGGTCGTCGGGGTGCGGGTCGACTGTAGGGGACCGGCGAGCGGTGGGCGGCGCTTGCCGTCTCCCAGGGTGCCGAGCGGCTCTGATCGGCGGGGAGGCGGAGAGGAGGCGCACGGAGGGAAGCGAGGGTCGCACAGTCCGACGCCATGCCCAACGTCTGCCCCGCAAGTGCTGCTAACAATCGTTCACTTCGCGCGGTTTCTTGCGGCTCGTATCCTGGACCGGCATTCATTCTCCGTACCCACGCCGCGACGCGAGCCGGTGCACGCGTCGGCGGAAGAGAGGTCGCTCGTCCGTGCAGAGCCGCAACCCCCAGCAGATCCCGGTCGTCGTTCTCGCCGGCTTCCTCGGCTCCGGCAAGACCACGCTCCTCAACCACCTCCTCCACCGCAGCGGAGGCAGCCGAATCGGAGCGATCGTCAACGACTTCGGGGCCATCGAGATCGACGCGATGGCGGTGGCCGGCGCGCTCGGCGACTCCACCGTGTCGCTCGGGAACGGATGCCTGTGCTGTGCCGTCGACGCCAGTGAGCTCGATGTCTACCTGGAACGGCTCGCACGGCCCGCCGCGGGCATCGACGTCATCGTCATCGAGGCCAGCGGGCTCGCCGAGCCGCAGGAACTCGTGCGCATGGTGCTGGCCAGCGAGCATCCCGGCATCGTCTACGGCGGGCTCGTCGAGGTCGTCGACGCCGCCGAGTTCGACGGCACCCGCGCCCGGCACCCGGAGATCGACCGGCATCTCGCCCTCGCCGACCTCGTCGTCGTCAACAAGACCGACCGGGCCGACGAGCCGGGGCGAGTCCTCTCCCTGGTGCGTGAGCTCGCCGGGCGCGCCGCCGTCGTGCCCGCCACCTACGGCCGCGTCGACCCCGCGTTCCTCTTCGACTGCCGGCCCGGCGAGGAGCGGATCGGGCAGCTCTCCTTCGACGATCTGCATCGGCACCGCGACCATGACACGCATCTGCACACCGCCTACGACAGCGCTTCCTTCGTCTCCGGGCGGCCCCTCGATCCCCGGCGGCTCATGAGCTTCCTCGACAGCCGCCCCGACGGGCTCTACCGGATCAAGGGGTACGTCGACTTCGGGCCCTACGACACCCGGAACCGGTACTCCGTGCACGCCGTCGGGCGGTTCCTGCGGTTCTATCCCGAGCCCTGGGCGGCGGCCGAGGAGCGGCTCAGCCTGCTCGTCCTCATCGGTACCGGGATCGACGCGCCCGCCCTCGTCAAGGAACTCCAGGCGTGCGAGAGCGACGCCCCGCACACCGACGAGCACGGCATGTGGGGCGTCCTGCGCTACGTACAGGGCTCCGAGGAGGAGCCCTGCGATCCGGCCTAGACCGGGCCCGCCACCACCGACACCGTCTTCGGCAGGGAAACGCCCGAGCCGTCCCGGCGCGGGTCCATCTCCGGCAGGTCGGCCGGCATGCCGTTCTTCTGCGCCGCCTTCGCCGGGGCGGGGCCCGCCCACGCCAGGGACAGACAGTCCTCGCCCTTCAGGAACCGCTGGCAGCGGACCCCGCCGGTGGCGCGGCCCTTGCGCGGGTACTGGTCGAAGGGGGTCAGCTTGGCCGTCGTCTGTACGGAGTCGTCGAGGGTGCCGCGGGAGCCCGCGACCGTGAAGACCACCGCGTCTGCCGCCGGATCCACCGCGGTGAAGGAGATCACCTTCGCGCCGTCCGTCAGCTTGATGCCCGCCATACCGCCCGCCGGCCGGCCCTGGGGGCGCACCTGCGCGGCCTGGTAGCGCAGCAACTGGGCGTCGTCGGTGATGAAGACCAGGTCCTCCTCGCCCGTGCGCAGCTCCACCGCGCCGACGATCCGGTCGCCCTCCTTGAGGGTGATGACCTCCAACTCCTCCTTGTTCGACGGGTAGTCGGGCACCACGCGCTTGACCACGCCCTGCTCGGTGCCGATCGCCAGGCCCGGCGAGGACTCGTCGAGCGTCGTCAGGCAGATCAGCGTCTCGTCATTCTGGAGGGAGACGAACTCCGACAGCGGCGCGCCGCCCGCGAGGTTCGGCCGCGACGCCGTCT
This sequence comes from Streptomyces sp. NPDC003635, assembly GCF_053587635.1. Classification (NCBI taxonomy): domain Bacteria; kingdom Bacillati; phylum Actinomycetota; class Actinomycetes; order Kitasatosporales; family Streptomycetaceae; genus Streptomyces; species Streptomyces sp. NPDC003635. The sequence continues at coordinate 117,419 of NZ_JBSFOK010000012.1, forward strand.
CGGGCAGCGTCGGCAGGTCGACGACGTTGATCCGCAGCAGCCGGCCCGAGGAGGTCACCGCGCCCACCTCGCCGCGCGCCGTGGCCGGCACCGCCGAGACGATCACGTCGTGCTTGGAGCGCTTGGCGTCCTCGTCCTCCGCGAAGGGGTCGCCGTTCGCCGTACGGGCCAGCAGGCCCGTGGAGGACAGCAGCACCCGGCACGGGTCGTCCGCCACCTGGAGCGGCACCGTCGCCGCCGGGGCGCCCGCCGACTCCAGCAGGACGGTGCGCCGCTCGGTGCCGAACTTCTTGGCCACCGAGGCCAGTTCGGCGGAGACCAGCTTGCGCAGCTCCGCGTCCGACTCCAGGATCCGGGTCAGCTCGGCGATCTCCTCGTTGAGCCGGTCCTTCTCCGCCTCCAGCTCGATGCGGTCGTACTTGGTGAGCCGGCGCAGCGGGGTGTCCAGGATGTACTGCGTCTGGACCTCCGACAGCGAGAAGCGCTCCATCAGGCGCTCCTTGGCCTGCGCGCTGTTCTCGCTGGAGCGGATCAGCCGGATGACCTCGTCGATGTCGACGAGGGCGGTCAGCAGGCCCTCCACCAGGTGCAGCCGGTCGCGCCGCTTGGTACGGCGGAACTCGCTGCGGCGCCGGACGACCTCGAAGCGGTGGTCGAGGTAGACCTCCAGCAGCTCCTTCAGGCCCAGGGTGAGGGGCTGGCCGTCGACCAGGGCGACGTTGTTGATGCCGAAGGACTCCTCCATCGGCGTCAGCTTGTACAGCTGCTCCAGGACCGCCTCCGGCACGAAGCCGTTCTTGATCTCGATGACCAGGCGCAGGCCGTGCGCGCGGTCGGTGAGGTCCTTGACGTCGGCGATGCCCTGGAGCTTCTTCGAGCCGACCAGGTCCTTGATCTTGGCGATGACCTTCTCGGGGCCGACCGTGAAGGGCAGCTCGGTGACGACCAGGCCCTTGCGGCGCGCCGTCACGTTCTCCACGGCCACGGTGGCGCGGATCTTGAAGGTTCCGCGGCCCGTCTCGTAGGCGTCCCGGATGCCGGTCAGGCCGACGATCCGGCCGCCGGTGGGCAGGTCGGGGCCCGGGACGTGGCGCATCAGGGCGTCCAGGTCCGCGTTCGGGTGGCGGATCAGGTGACGGGCGGCCGCGATGACCTCGGAGAGGTTGTGCGGCGGCATGTTGGTGGCCATGCCGACCGCGATCCCGGAGGCGCCGTTGACCAGGAGGTTCGGGAACGCGGCGGGCAGCGCCACCGGCTCCTGCTCCTGGCCGTCGTAGTTGGGGGCGAAGTCGACCGTGTCCTCGTCGATCGACTCCGTCATCAGGCTCGTCGCCTGCGCCTGCCGGCACTCGGTGTACCGCATGGCGGCCGGCGGGTCGTCGTTGCCCAGCGAGCCGAAGTTGCCGTGGCCGTCGACCAGCGGCACCCGCATCGAGAAGGGCTGGGCCATGCGCACCAGCGCGTCGTAGATCGACGCGTCGCCGTGCGGGTGCAACTTACCCATGACCTCGCCGACCACGCGCGCGCACTTCACATAGCCGCGGTCGGGGCGCAGGCCCATCTCGTTCATCTGGTAGACGATGCGGCGGTGCACCGGCTTGAGGCCGTCACGGGCGTCCGGCAGGGCGCGGGAGTAGATGACCGAGTACGCGTACTCGAGGAAGGAGCCCTGCATCTCGTCGACGACGTCGATGTCGAGGATCTTCTCCTCGTACGAGTCGTCGGGCGGCGGGGTCTTCGTGCTGCGGCGGGCCATCGCTGCCTGGGCTCCTTGCTAGACGCGTGAACTGGATCTGACGCGGACCATTGTGGACCGCGGCACTGACAACCCGGACCAGGACCCGGTGTCGGCCCTCCGGCCCGGCGCGGAGGGGCTCCTCCGCTCACGGCTGCCCGCAGGCTACGCGATCCGCCGCCGGCATCAGCCCTCGGCGTACGCGGCCCGGGAACTTCGCCGAGCCCTCGCACGCTTGCATACAGTGGCAGGACCGGCAGGAAAACCGCGGTTTCCAGACCGCGTCCGCGATCGGAAGGACGTACATGCCCATGGGTCACACGGCCACAACCCAGGCAGGCTCCGGCGGCCTGACAGCGACCGAGCACCGCCTGGCCAACGGCCTGCGCGTGGTGCTGTCCGAGGACCACCTGACCCCGGTCGCGGCGGTGTGCCTCTGGTACGACGTCGGCTCCCGCCACGAGGTCAAGGGGCGTACCGGCCTTGCTCACCTTTTCGAGCACCTGATGTTCCAGGGCTCCGGTCAGGTCAAGGGCAACGGCCACTTCGAGCTGGTGCAGGGCGCCGGTGGCTCGCTGAACGGCACCACCAGTTTCGAGCGCACCAACTACTTCGAGACCATGCCCGCCCACCAGCTGGAGCTCGCCCTCTGGCTGGAGGCCGACCGCATGGGCTCGCTGCTGGCAGCCCTGGACGACGAGTCGATGGAGAACCAGCGCGACGTCGTCAAGAACGAGCGCCGCCAGCGCTACGACAACGTCCCCTACGGCACGGCCTTCGAGAAGCTCACCGCCCTCGCCTACCCGGAGGGCCACCCCTACCACCACACGCCGATCGGCTCCATGGCCGACCTGGACGCGGCCACCCTCGAGGACGCGCGGGCGTTCTTCCGTACGTACTACGCCCCGAACAACGCCGTGCTGTCGGTCGTCGGCGACATCGACCCGGAGCAGACGCTCGCCTGGGTCGAGAAGTACTTCGGCTCCATCCCCGCCCACGACGGCAAGCCCACCCCGCGCGACGGCTCGCTGCCCGAGATCATCGGCGAGCAACTGCGCGAGGTCGTCGAGGAGGAGGTTCCCGCGCGGGCGTTGATGGCCGCCTACCGCCTCCCGGAGGACGGCACGCGCGCGTGCGACGCGGTCGACCTGGCCCTGACCGTCCTCGGCGGCGGCGAGTCCTCCCGCCTCTACAACCGTCTCGTACGCCGCGACCGCACGGCCGTCGCCGCCGGGTTCGGCCTGCTGCGGCTGGCCGGAGCCCCCTCCCTGGGCTGGCTGGACGTGAAGACCTCCGGTGACGTCGAGGTCCCGGTGATCGAGGCCGCCATCGACGAGGAGCTCGCCCGGTTCGCCGCGGAGGGCCCGACGGCCGAGGAAATGGAGCGCGCCCAGGCCCAGTTGGAGCGCGAGTGGCTGGACCGACTCGGCACCGTCGCGGGCCGCGCCGACGAACTGTGCCGCTACGCCGTCCTGTTCGGCGACCCCCAGCTCGCCCTCACCGCCGTCGGGCGCGTGCTGGAGGTGACGGCCGAGGAGGTCCAGGAGGTCGCCAAGGCCCGGCTGCGCCCCGACAACCGCGCGGTGCTGGTCTACGAGCCGACGGTCCCCACGGAAACCGTCGAGGAACCCACCGAGGACCTCGAGTCCCAGGCCACCGTGGAAGCAAGCGACAAGAACGAGGAGACGGCCAAGTGACCGAGCTCGCCCCGATGGAGTTCCACCCCCAGCCGCAGGCGGGCGAGCCGAAGGTCTGGGCCTTCCCGGCGCCCACGCGCGGGACCCTCGACAACGGCCTGACCGTGCTGCGCTGCCACCGCCCCGGACAGCAGGTCGTCGCCGTCGAGGTGCTCCTGGACGCCCCCCTGGACGCCGAACCGGCCGGCCTCGACGGCGTCGCCACGATCATGGCGCGCGCCTTCTCCGAGGGCACCGACAAGCACACCGCCGAGGAGTTCGCCGCCGAACTGGAGCGCTGCGGCGCCACCCTCGACGCGCACGCCGACCACCCCGGCGTACGCCTCTCCCTCGAAGTGCCGGTCTCCCGCCTGCCGAAGGCGCTCGGCCTGCTCGCCGACGCCCTCAGAGCGCCCGCGTTCGCCGACAGCGAGGTCGAGCGGCTGGTCCGCAACCGCCTGGACGAGATCCCGCACGAGCTGGCCAACCCCTCCCGGCGCGCCGCCAAGGAGCTGTCCAAGCAGCTCTTCCCGGCCACCTCGCGCATGTCGCGCCCGCGTCAGGGCACCGAGGAGACCGTCACCGCCATCGACTCCCCGGCCGTACGCGCCTTCTACGAGCGGCACGTGCGCCCCGCCACGGCCACCGCCGTGATCGTCGGCGACCTCACCGGAGTCGACCTCGACGCGCTGCTCGCCGACACCCTGGGCTCCTGGACCGGCTCCCCGGCCGAGCCGCGGCCCGTGCCCCCGGTCACCGCCGACGACACCGGCCGCGTCGTCATCGTGGACCGCCCCGGCGCCGTCCAGACGCAGCTGCTGATCGGCCGCGTCGGCTCCGACCGGCACGACCGCGTCTGGCCCGCCCAGGTCCTCGGCACGTACTGCCTCGGCGGCACCCTCACCTCCCGCCTGGACCGCGTCCTGCGCGAGGAGAAGGGCTACACCTACGGCGTGCGGTCCTTCGGGCAGGTCCTGCGCTCCGCCCCGGACGGCACCGGCGCCTCGATGCTCGCCATCAGCGGTTCCGTCGACACCCCCAACACCGGTCCCGCCCTCCAGGACCTGTGGACGGTGCTGCGCACCCTCGCCGAGGGCGGGCTCACCGACGCCGAGCGGGACGTCGCCGTACAGAACCTCGTCGGGGTGGCGCCGCTGAAGTACGAGACGGCCGCCGCCGTGGCCGGCACCCTGGCCGACCAGGTGGAGCAGCATCTGCCCGACGACTACCAGGCCACGCTGTACCGCCAGCTGGCCGCGACCGGCACGGTGGAGGCCACCGCGGCGGTCGTGAACGCCTTCCCGGTGGACCGTCTGGTGACGGTTCTGGTCGGGGACGCAGCACAGATCAAGGAGGCCGTCGAGGCCCTCGGGATCGGTGAAGTCACCGTCGTGACGGCCGAGTAGACACACCCTCGGTTGTGAACGCGCTGAGACGCGCGTGTGGGGCCCTGGTGACGGAAGCGTCACCAGGGCCCCTTTATGTCCGAATTGGGGGAGAGGTTGCCTGTCTGACCTGTGGCATGCGCTACAAAAGCCGTGATCCGTTTGGGGATTGAAAGTTGCCCCGTTTAGCGTCATCCGGGCTGTCCGTCAGGCAGTGCGCCGCGACCGCGGCACCGGACAGTCATCGCCGAGTCCCCGTACGGCGCGAGCCAGGGGAGCCGGGGACCCACCGTAGTCCCTGGGGTGAATCGGACGCCCGCGCAGAGCGAGGGGGTCCGTAGGAGACCTTCCTGCTCCGAACCCGTCAGCTAACCCGGTAGGCGAGAAGGAAGGAAAGGACCAGCCACTTCATGGCGTTCACCCGCGCCACCGGGAAGCATCGTCGTCCCAGCCGGATGCAGCGCACCACCGCCCGCGCGGCGGGCGTCGCGGCGCTCGCCACCACCGGCGTCGTCGGCACCCTCGCCGCCCCGGCCCTCGCCGCCGAGGCGTCCCCCGAGCAGACCGGCATCACCCCCGTCATCACCATCGGCGACTCGATCGCCGACGAGATCGACGCCCAGGCCGCCGCCCAGCAGCAGGCCGCCGAGGAGGCCGCGGCGAAGAAGAAGGCCGAGGAGGCCGCCCGCAAGCGCGCCGCCGAGGCCGCCAAGGAGGCCCGCGAGGCCAAGGAGCGCGCCGCCCGCGAGGCCGAGCGCAAGCGCCTGAACACCTTCGTCTCGCCGATCTCCGGCTCCTACGTCTCCACCGGCTACAAGGCCGGCGGCGCCGTCTGGTCCTCCGGCAGCCACACCGGCGTCGACTTCCACGCCGCCAGCGGCACCTCCGTCGTCTCGGTCGGCACGGGCACGGTCGTCGAGGCCGGCTGGGGCGGGGCGTACGGCAACCAGATCGTCATCAAGATGCACGACGGCACGTACACCCAGTACGGCCACCTGTCCTCCATCGGTGTCTCGGTGGGCCAGACCGTCACCCCGGGCCAGCAGATCGGCCTCTCCGGGGCGACGGGCAACGTCACCGGGGCGCACCTGCACTTCGAGGCCCGCACGACCATGGAGTACGGCTCGGACATCGACCCCGTCGCCTACCTCCGCTCGCACGGCGTGAACGTCTGACCGCACCCGCGACCGCATCCCGGAACCCCGGCTCCCCGAGCCGGGGTTTTCGGCGTTTTTGGGCCCCCGCTGACCAAAAAATATCCATGGATTCCGGCCCGCCTTCGGAAATTCGGAGTCGTTGGAATAGAGTCGCTGAACACGCGTCAGTCGTCGACGTTTCACGGGGATTAAAGCGGAGGTCGGTCATGCGTATTCCGGCGCACTCGGTATGCACGGCGATCCGGGACGACATCGTCGCCGGTGTCCACGAGCGCGGCAGCCGGCTCACCGAGGAACTGCTCGCACGGCGCTACGGCGTCTCGCGCGTCCCCGTCCGGGAGGCGCTGCGCACGCTGGAGGCGGAGGGCTTCGTGGTGACCCGGCGGCACGCGGGCGCCTGCGTCGCCGAGCCCACCGAGCAGGAGGCGGCCGACCTGCTGGAGATGCGCACGCTGCTGGAGCCGCTGGGTGCCGCCCGGGCCGCCCAGCGGCGCACCGAGGCGCACCTGAAGGTGCTGCGCGGCCTGGTGAGGCTCGGTCAGGAGCGGGCCAGGAGGGGCAACAGCGAGGATCTGCGCTCGCTGGGCGGCTGGTTCCACGAGACGCTCGCCCAGGCCTCCGGCAGCCCCGCGCTGACCTCGGTACTGACCCAGCTGCGGCACAAGATCGCCTGGATGTACGCGGTGGAGGCGCCGGTCAGCCCGGTGGAGACCTGGGCGGAGCACGGGGCGATCGTGGACGCGGTGGCGCGCGGCGACAGCGACCGCGCGCGGGCCGTCACGGCGGTGCACACGGAGCGGTCCAGCGGCAGGCACCGACTCAGGCTCCCGGGCGCGGGTGAGCGTGTGAGGAATTCGCAACATCCCGTAAACATGTCGGGCCCGCCGCATTAACATACGCACCGTATACAAAGAGCAGGTAATTCGTGGGGGATTATTTCTGCTGCCCGCGGTCGCGAAATGCGAAGGGCCCGCCCGGTAATTCGGGCGAGCCCTTCAAAGGGTGCGGCGAGTGCCGCGTCCGCTGAATGGTCAGACGGTCTCGGGGAGTTCCTCGAGGCCCTCGGCGACCAGCTTCGCCAGACGGTCCAGGGCGGCGTCCGCGCCCTCGGCGTCGGACGCGAGCACGATCTCCTCGCCGCCCTGGGCGCCCAGGCCCAGGACCGCCAGCATGGAGGCCGCGTTGACGGGGTTGCCGTCGGCCTTGGCGATCGTCACCGGGACGCCTGCGGCCGTGGCGGCTCGGACGAAGATGGAGGCGGGGCGGGCGTGGAGGCCCTCGGCCCAGCCGACGTTGACGCGGCGCTCAGCCATGTGATGCTGCCCTTCAGGTTCTCAGGTTGTCTAGACCAGTGTTCCACAACGTGAAGCGTGCCCGGTACGGACCCGTGTCCTGTTCCGTGTGGTCGCCGGACCGCGGCCTCGATCCGACACCCGTCCTCCACAGACTGCCTCGCGCCGTTGTCGTACGCGAGCCGTACTCTGGGCCCCATGCAGAGCGCGCCGGACCGGCACGAGTACCCCGCCCACTGGGAAGCCGACGTGGTGCTGCGCGACGGCGGCACCGCGCGCGTCCGCCCCATCACCGTTGATGACGCCGAGCGTCTGGTCAGCTTCTACGAGCAGGTCTCGGACGAGTCGAAGTACTACCGCTTCTTCGCGCCCTACCCGCGTCTGTCCGCCAAGGACGTCCACCGCTTCACGCACCACGACTTTGTGGACAGGGTGGGACTCGCGGCCACGATCGGCGGCGAGTTCATCGCCACCGTACGCTACGACCGCATCGGCGCCGACGGTCTGCCCGCCTCCGCGCCCGCCGACGAGGCCGAGGTCGCCTTCCTCGTCCAGGACGCGCACCAGGGACGTGGTGTCGCCTCCGCGTTGCTCGAACACATCGGCGCGGTCGCGCGGGAGCGCGGGATCCGCCGGTTCGCCGCCGAGGTGCTGCCCGCCAACACCAAGATGATCAAGGTGTTCACGGACGCCGGGTACACCCAGAAGCGCAGCTTCGAGGACGGCGTCGTCCGGCTGGAGTTCGACCTGGAGCCCACCGACCGCTCGCTCGCCGTGCAGTACGCGCGCGAGCAGCGCGCCGAGGCACGGTCGGTGCAACGGCTGCTGGTGCCGGGATCGGTGGCCGTCATCGGCGCAGGCCGGACGCCGGGCGGGGTCGGCCGCGGCGTCCTGGACAACATCCGGGAGGGCGGGTTCCGCGGTCCGCTGTACGCCGTGAACCAGGCGTTCCCCGAGGAGCTGAAGGAGCTCGCCGGGGTGCCCGCGTACCGCTCGGTGCGCGACGTCGACGGACATGTCGACCTCGCGGTGGTCGCCGTGCCGGCCGACCAGGTTCCCGAGGTCGTCACCGAGTGCGGTGAGCACGGGGTGCAGGGGCTGGTCGTGGTCTCCGCGGGCTACGCCGAGAGCGGGCCCGAGGGCAGGGAGCGCCAGCGCGAACTCGTCCGGCACGCGCGCGCGTACGGCATGCGGATCATCGGTCCGAACGCCTTCGGGGTCATCAACACCGCGTCGGACGTACGGCTGAACGCCTCGCTCGCGCCCGAGATGCCGAGGCCGGGACGGATAGGGCTGTTCGCGCAGTCCGGCGCCATCGGCATCGCGCTGCTGTCCCGGCTGCACCGCCGGGGCGGGGGCGTCACCGGCGTCACCGGTGTGTCGACCTTCGTCTCCTCAGGGAACCGGGCCGACGTGTCCGGCAACGACGTCCTTCAGTACTGGTACGACGATCCGGACACCGACGTCGCCCTCATGTACCTGGAGTCCATCGGGAACCCGCGCAAGTTCACCCGGCTCGCCCGGCGGACGGCGGCGGCGAAGCCGCTGGTCGTGGTCCAGGGCGCGCGGCACGGCGGGGCCGCGCCGCAGGGGCATGCGGTACGGGCGACGCGGTTGCCGCACGCCACGGTGTCGGCGCTGCTCCGGCAGGCCGGGGTGATCCGGGTGGACACCATCACCGAGCTGGTCGACGCGGGGCTGCTGCTCGCGCGCCAGCCGCTGCCGGCCGGGCCGCGGGTGGCGATCCTCGGGAACTCCGAGTCGCTGGGGCTGCTGACGTACGACGCCTGCCTGGCCGAAGGGCTCCGGCCGTTGCCCCCGCTGGACCTGACGACCGGGGCGACGGCTGCGGACTTCCGCCGGGCGCTGTCGCGGGCGCTCGCCGACGACACGTGCGACTCCGTCGTGGTGACCGCGATTCCGGCGATCGGGGAGACGTCGCCGGGCGAGGAGGTGCTGGCGGAGGCCCTGCGCTCGGCGGCGGAGGAGGCCCCGGGCAAGCCGGTCCTGGTGGTGCACGTCGAACTGGGCGGACTGGCGGAGGCGCTGTCCGCCGCGGCGAGCACGGCACCGAGGCTCGCGACCGCTGGAACCGAGGCGCCTGCGAACCCGCCCGGCGCTGGGGGCGGCCCGGCTTCGGACGTGCTTGGTGCTGGGGGCGGTCCGGCTTCCGGCGCGCTGGGCGCTGGGGGCGGTTCGGCTTCCGAGGCGCTGGGCGCTGGGGGCGGTCCGGCTTCCGAGGCGCTGGGCGCTGGAGGCGGCCCGGCTTCCGACGCGCCTGGCGCTGAGGGCGAGCTGGCTTCCGATCCGCCCCATGCTGGGGGTGAGTCGGCTTCCGACGCGCTTGGTGCTGGGGGCGGTCCGGCTTCGGACGCGCCTGGCGCTGGAGGCGAGCTGGCTTCCGGTTCGCCCGGTGCTGGGGGCGAGCCCGCTTCCGGCGCGCCTGGCGTTGGGGGTGAGGCCGGGTCGGACGGGCGGCCCGGCGTTGACGGGGGGCCGCCCTCCGCGGCCGCGGGGGCCGGCCCGGGCGGCGCGACCGCCCGCGGCTTGGGCGACGGGGCTGCCGACGGCTCGGCCGGCGATGAAGCGGTGGCTGCTAGCGGCCTGGCGGCTCCGATCGGCCGCGCGCGCGCCGAAGGGGCTGACCACGGTGCCCCCGAGACGGCGGCTGCTCGTGGCCTGGCGACACCGGCCGGCCGCGCGCCTGCGGAAGAGACTGACCACGGTGCCCCCGAGACGGCGGCCGCCGGGACGGCCCCGCACGAGTCCCGGCTCATCCCCGCCTACCCCGCCGCCGAGCGCGCCGTCCGGGCTCTCGCCGAAGCCGTGAAATACGCGCAGTGGCGGCGGGAGGCCGCTGAGCCCGGCCGGGTGCCTGAGTACGAGGACATCGACGAGCGCGGGGCCGCCGGGCTCATCGACGGGCTGTTGACCAGGGGGCAGGGGCTCACTCTCGGCGCCGAGGAGACCTGTGAGCTGCTCGGCATGTACGGCATCCATGTGCGCCGGGCCCTTCCCGCGCCCACCCCCGACGCCGCCGCCGAGGCCGCCCACGCCGTCGGCTACCCCGTCGCCCTCAAGGCCACCGCGCCGCACCTGCGACACCGGGCCGACCTGGGCGGCGTACGGCTGGATCTCGCGGACGAGGAGCAACTGCGGCGGGCGTACGCCGAGTTGGTCGAGCTGTTCGGCGGGCCCGAGGAGCTGCGGCCGGTCGTGCAGGCGATGGCCCCGCGCGGGGTCGACACCGTCGTACGGGCCGTGATCGACCCGGCGGCCGGCGCCGTACTGTCGTTCGCCCTCGCCGGAGCCGCCTCACAGCTGCTCGGCGACATGGCCCACCGGCTGATCCCGGTCACCGACCGGGAGGCGACCTCGCTGATCCGGTCGATCCGGACCGCGCCGCTCCTGTTCGGTTGGCGCGGTTCGACCCCCGTCGACACGCCCGCCCTGGAGGAACTGCTGCTCCGGGTGTCGCGCCTGGTCCACGACCACCCGGAAGTCGTCGCGGTCACCCTGGAGCCGGTCGTCGTCGCCCCGCACGGCCTGACCGTGCTCGGCGCCACCGTACGGCTGGCCCCGCCGCCCGCCCGCGACGACCTGGGCCCCCGTACGCTCCCGGCGTACTGAGGCCCAGGCCCGTCCGGACTCCCCGGGAGTCCGGGCCGTCGCTCGTTACCCCCGCCACGGACCGGTCCGAGCGGTCCCTCGCAGTCAGTGGTCCCCCGTAGGATGGGGGCCATGGCCAAGACCAGTACGACGACCCAGGGGCTGCGAGCGGCGATCGAGCGCAGCGGCTACTACCCGGCCCTCGTGGCCGAGGCGGTGGAGGCCGCCGTGGGCGGCGAGCCCATCCGGTCGTACCTGGTCCACCAGGAGACCACGTTCGACCAGAACGAGGTGCGGCGGCACGTCACCGTGCTGGTCCTCACCGACAACCGCTTCATCGTCAGCCACACCGACGAGCAGGCCGCGGACACCACCTCCCCGACGCCGTACGCCACGACCTCCACGGAGTCGGTGAAGATCGGCCGGATCTCGTCGGTCGTCGTCAGCCGAGTCGTCGCCAACCCGGAGTCGTACACCCCGGGCACCCTGCCCCGCGAGGTCGTGCTGACCATCGGCTGGGGCGCGGTCTCCCGGATCGACCTGGAGCCGGCGGCCTGCGGCGACCCCAATTGCGAGGCGGACCACGGCTACACGGGCAACTCCACGGCCGACGACCTCAGCCTGCGCGTCAGCGAGGCCGGCGACGGTCCGGAGACGGTGCGCCAGGCGCTGGCCTTCGCGCAGGCGCTCTCCGAGGCGACCGCGGATCTGACCAAGTAATGGCCCAGCCCGCCTGGGAGCACGACCCGCAGCCGCTGCCCCTCGACTCCGCCCCCCTCCCCGAGTACGGCAGCGGCTCGCTCGCGGATCTGCTGCCCACCCTGGCCGCCGGCATGGACGTACCCGGAATGACCGCCGCGATCAGCGAGCTGGCCCCGGCCGACCGGAACTGCGTGTTCCTGATCGACGGCCTCGGCTGGGAGCAGCTGAAGGCGCACCCCGAGGACGCGCCGTTCATGACGTCGCTGCTCGCCAGCTCCCGCGGCGGCACGGGCCGCCCGCTCACCACCGGCTACCCGGCGACCACCGCCACCTCGCTGGCCTCCGTCGGTACCGGCCTGCCGCCCGGCGCGCACGGACTGCCCGGCTACACCGTGCGCAACCCGGAGACCGGCGAGCTGATGAATCAGCTGCGCTGGCAGCCCTGGACCGCGCCGGGGCCCTGGCAGCCGTACCCCACGGTCTTCCAGCTCGCCCACGAGGCGGGTGTGCACGCGGCGCAGGTGTCGTCGCCGACCTTCCAGAACACCCCGCTGACCAAGGTGGCGCTGAGCGGCGGCACCTTCCACGGACGGCTGAGCGGCGAGGAGCGGATGGATCTCGCCGCCGAGCAACTGGCCGCCGGGGACCGCTCCTTGGTCTACACGTACTACGCCGAGGTGGACGGCGCGGGACACCGGTTCGGCGTCGACTCCGACACCTGGCGCGGCCAGTTGATGTACGTCGACCGCCTGGTCCAGCGCCTGGCCGAACAGCTCCCGCCGCGCTCCGCCCTCTACGTCACCGCCGACCACGGCATGGTCGACGTGCCCTTCGACGAGCAGCACCGCATCGACTTCGACGAGGACTGGGAGCTGCGCGCCGGGGTCGCCCTGCTGGGCGGCGAGGGCCGGGCGCGGCACGTGTACGCGGTGCCGGGCGCCGCGAACGACGTACTGACCTGCTGGCGCGAGGTGCTCGGCGAACAGTTCTGGGTGGCCTCGCGGGAGGAGGCGCTCGCGGCCGGCTGGTTCGGGCAGCCCGGTGAGTGCGACGATCGGGTGTACGGCCGCATCGGCGACGTGGTCGCCGCCGCGCGGGACGACGTGCTGATCATCGCCTCCGAGCGGGAGCCGAAGGAGTCCGCGATGGTCGGCAACCACGGCTCGATGACCCCGGCGGAGCAGCTGATCCCGCTGCTCGAAGTACGCTCCTGACGCACGCCCTGTCCCCGTCTCGCCGAAAGGTGCTCAACCTCCCATGCCCGAGCTGGTGTTCTTCTCCGGAACGATGGACTGCGGGAAGTCGACGCTGGCTCTCCAGATCGAGCACAACCGCTCGGCGCGCGGCCTGGTCGGTGTGATCTTCACCCGTGACGACCGCGCCGGCGAGGGCAAGCTGTCCTCCCGCCTGGGCCTGGTCACGGACGCGGTGGAGGTGTCGGACGGCCAGGACCTGTACGCCTACCTGGTCGACCACCTGTCCCAGGGCGGCCGCGCGGACTACGTCATCGCGGACGAGGCGCAGTTCCTCGCCCCGGAGCAGATCGACCAACTCGCTCGCGTGGTGGACGACCTGGGCCTGGACGTCTACGCCTTCGGCATCACCACCGACTTCCGCTCCAAGCTGTTCCCCGGCTCCCAGCGCCTGGTGGAACTCGCCGACCGCGTCGAGGTCCTCCAGGTCGAGGCCCTGTGCTGGTGCGGCGCCCGCGCCACCCACAACGCCCGCACGATAGGCGGCGAGATGGTGGTCGAGGGCGCCCAGGTGGTGGTGGGCGACGTCAACCAGTCGGACGCGATCGGCTACGAGGTCCTCTGCCGCCGCCACCACCGCCGGCGGATGACAGCGGCAACGGCGAGGGCGGCGGCCCTCTCCCCGGACGTGCTGCCGGTGCCGTAGGCCCGCGGGATCGCCCCTCAGGGCCTGCTCTGGAGCAGGGAGAAGCGGGCGCCTTCCGGGTCCGTGACGGTGGACATGCGGCCCAGGGCGCTGTCGTGCGGCGGCTGGACGACGGTGCCGCCCAGGGTGACGGCCCGAGCGGTGGCCTCGTCCGTGTCGGCCACCTCGAAGAACGTCATCCAGTGGGGACCCCGGTCGCGGGGCAGGGAGTGCCCGAGGCCCAGGACCGCCGCGATCGTGCGGCCGCCCAGGTGCAGGGTGACGTAGTCGAAATCCGCTGAGGCGACGGCCTGCCGCTCATGGCCGAAGACCGTCTCGTAGAACTTGGTCACGCTCGCCGTCTCGAAGGTCAGCAGTTCGTTCCAGACCGGTGTGCCGGGGACGCCGGAGAGGGCGATGCCGAGGTGGGCCGCCGCCTGCCAGACGCCGAAGACCGCGCCGGCCGGATCGGAGCAGATCGCCAGCCGGCCGGCGTCGTCGGCGTCCAGGGGACCCACGCCCACGGTGCCGCCGCACAGCCGTACCGTCTCGGCCGTCAGGTCCACGTCCGTCGAGGCGAAGTAGGGCGTCCAGGCGATGGGCAGATGCCGGTCCGGCGGCAACTGGCCGATTCCGGCCACCTCCTTGCCGTCCAGCAGCGCCCGAGCGTACGGGCCGAGCTGCCGCGGGCCGGGCCGGAACTCCCAGCCGAACAGATCGCCGTAGAACTCCTGGGTCGCGGCCGGCCCGTGCACCATCAGGCTCACCCAACAGGGCGAGCCGGGCGCGTGCCGGGCGTGCGCGTCGCCGTTCAGGCCGGCCGACCCCCGTGCCTCGGTCATCGTCACTCTCTCCTCGGCCCCTCGCGGTGGCCGCGTCGATTCCGCTCTCCGCACCCTTGCGCCGATGCTCGCACCACCCGTGGTGCCACGCGGCCCGGGCGCGCCGCCGAATCGCCCGCTGTGCCCGGAGGTTGCCCGGTGGGCGTCTCTCGTCCGTATCCGTGCGATGCTCACGGGTGTCGATCGGCTGTACAGCTTGTGCCCGATCCCGTACGCCTCGTGATCGGGGCTGTCCGGCCGAGCAGAGTAGCCGGACCTGGACGTAGCGGCCACCCCGTGAGCGAGGATGGGGGCCATGAACGCCATCATCTCCGCAACCGAACTGGCCGGCGACCTGGCAGGACCGCGTCCGCCGGTGCTCCTGGACGTCCGCTGGCAGTTGAGCGTGGCTCGAGCGGCGGGCGAGCCGCCCTTCGACGGACGGGCCGAGTACGCGGCCGGACACCTCCCCGGCGCGGTCTTCGTCGACCTCGACGAGGAGCTCGCCTCGACCCCCGGTACGGCGGGACGGCATCCGCTGCCGGACATCGCCGGGTTCGGCGCCGCGATGCGCCGGGCGGGGGTCTGCGCCGGGCGTCCCGTGGTCGTGTACGACGGCGGCCAGGGCTGGGCGGCCGCCCGCGCGTGGTGGCTGCTGCGCTGGACGGGTCACCCGGACGTGCGGGTCCTCGACGGGGGGTTGCCGGCCTGGGGAGGACCGCTGGAGACGGAGGTGCCGACTCCGGCGGAGGGCGATTTCCGGCCAACTCCGGAGGCGGCGGGTCTGCTCGACGCGGACGGCGCGGCGGCGCTGGCCCGGTCGGGGTTGCTGCTGGACGCCCGCGCGGGGGAGCGGTACCGGGGTGAGGTGGAGCCGATCGACCGCGTCGGCGGACACATCCCGGGCGCGGTGTCCGCGCCGACGAACGAGAACGTCGCCGCCGACGGCCGTTTCCTGCCCGCCGAGGATCTGCACGCCCGCTTCAAGGCGCTCGGCGCCACGGACGGCACGGCGGTCGGTGTCTACTGCGGCTCGGGCGTCTCCGGGGCACACGAGGTGCTGGCGCTGGCGGTGGCGGGAATTCCGGCGGCGCTGTACGTGGGGTCCTGGTCGGAGTGGTCCTCGGACCCGTCGCGGCCGGTGGCGGTGGGGCCGGATCCGCAGTAGGCCGGGGTCGGCGGGGGGCGTCGGGCCTGCGCCCCTGGCCCCCACCGGCCGAAGGCCCGACACCACCCGGGGCGGCACGGCAAAGAGGTACGGCAAAGGGCCGCGCTCGACATCAGCGCGGCCCTCACCGTCGTACGTCCGACTACTCCTGCTTCTTCCGCCGCGTCCCGAAGACGATCTCGTCCCAGCTCGGGACCGCCGCTCGGCGGCCCGGGCGGACGCCGTCGGCCTCGGCCTGGCGGTCGGTCGCGCCGATCAGGCGGTCGCGGTGGGCGCTCACGGAGCGGGGCATCAGGACGTCCGCGTAGGCGGAACCGGCGGAGGCCGCGGGGGCCGGGGGCTCCTCGGGCACCGGCTCGGCAGCCGGGGGCTGCTCCTCGGGCGCGGGGGTCTCCGACGGGCGCTCGGGGACGACGAGGTCGCCGCGGAAGCTCGGGACGGCTTCCAACAGGCTGGTCAGCGAGTCCCGTTCGGGCGCGACCTCCTCGGCCGGTTCGGGCGCGGGCGCCGGCAGGCCGGGCCGCTCCCGGTCGAGGGAACGGTCCAGCGGACGGTCGCGCGGCAACCGGGCGATACGCGGCACGAACGGAAAGCTGGGCTCCGGCGCGGCGAGGTCCTCGGACTCGCCGATCAGCGAGCGCGCCTCCTCGTCGACGGCCTGGACGAGCCGCCGGGGCGGGTCGTACGTCCAGCTCGCCGAGTGGGGTTCGCCCGCCACGCGGTAGACCAGCAGGACTTCCCAGGTGCCGTCGTCGCGGCGCCAGGAGTCCCACTGCACGGTGTCCTTCTCGGCGCCGCGCAGCAGCAGCCGCTCCTGGACGGCCTCGCCGAGCTGGGGTCCGGCGGCGTTCTCACCGGGCCGACGGACGGGCGTCTTGCGGGCCCGCTCGGCCATGAAGGCACGCTCGGCCAGCACGGGGCCCTCGAAGCGACGGACGCGGTCGACGGGAATGCCCGCCATCTGCGCGACTTCCTCCGCCGTGGCACCCGCGCGTATACGCGCCTGGATGTCTCGGGGGCGGAGATGGCTCTCCACCTCGATCTCGATCTGGCCGAGGCGGGGACGGTCGCCGCGCACGGCGGCGCGGAGCCGTTCGTCAATCGGAAGCGTGTACTCCGTGCTGTCCGCAGCCTTCAGCACCAGCCGTGTGCCGTCATTGGAGACGGCCACGACACGCAGTTCGGGCATGGGGACCTCCCGGGTGGTGCCTGCCGACGTCACGTGCGTCGCTGCTTCCGCTAGTCGAGTGTGGCCTGCCCGGGTGCAGCCTGCCACAACCTTGCCGAGTTGCCCGGCGTGTCGGGCACGGGCCCTGGATCGCCGTTATGGCACGGTTATCTATTCGCAACGCTAAGTGACCAACTCCGTCACCCTGTGCAACTAGCCCCCTCATGGCGGTCCTTGAAGGCCACGGACGCCCTGGCGGGAGACCGGACCCAGGGCTCGCAACAGTACTCCATTTGGGCCACGTGCGTGGATTGGCGCGCCGCCCAAGTTGGCGCAAGGAGTCGTAGTTGGCCGTGGCGCAAGGGAGTTGGGGGATCTTAAACGTGGCGTACTTCACGTAATCGCTGGAAACGGAACTATCGGTGACCGGCAGTCCAGGCTCGCGTACACCCGGGAATACGAGGCGAGTTCGACGGCCGCCACCGCGGCGATCGTGCCGGGCCGTCACGGTCGACCGCGTCGCCGGGCAAGCGCCGCCCGTTCCGGGCCAGTTCACGGAAGGCACGTCCGGATCCCGCGCCCCCGCGCCCTCAGCGAGCGCGAGCCTCGGGCCCGGCGCCTGCGCTACGACCCCAGGACCCTCCGCAAGTAGTCGTTCTGGAACAGCCGATCCGGATCGAGCCGATCCCGCAGCGCCGTGAACTCGCCGAAGCGCGGGTAGATTCCGGCGAAGTAGTCGGCGTCCCGGGTGTGCAGCTTGCCCCAGTGCGGGCGGCCCTCGTGCGCGGTGAAGATCCGCTCGGCGGCGGTGAAGTACCGGTGGTACGGCGTCCCCTTGGCCATGTGGACGGCGATGTACGCGCTGTCCCGTCCGGAGGCGGTGGACAGGGTGATGTCGTCGGCCGGCGCGGTGCGCACCTCCACCGGGAAGCTGACCTTGAGGTCGGAGCCGTCCACCAGCGCCTTCAGCTCGCGCAGCGCCTCGACGACCGCCCCGCGCGGGAGGGCGTACTCCATCTCCACGAAGCGCACCCTGCGCGGCGAGGTGAAGACCTTGTAGGGAATGTCCGTGTACGTCCGCGCGGAGAGAGCCTTGCTGGAGACCTGGGCGATGCCCGGGATCGCGGCGGGCACCGCGCGGCCCACCCACTGTGCGGTCTGGAAGACGCCGTTGGAGAGGAACTCGTCCTCGAACCAGGCCTTGAGCCGGCCCACCGGGCGCTCCGGGCCCGCGCTGCGGTTGTTGCGCTTGGTGTTGGCGTTCCCGGTGTGCGGGAACCAGTAGAACTCGAAGTGCTCGTTCTCGGCCCACAGTTGGTCGAACTCGCGGGTGACCCGGTCGAAGGTCATCGGCTCCTCGCGAGCCGTCAGCAGGAAGACCGGCTCCACGGCGAAGGTGATCGCGGTGACGACGCCGAGCGCGCCGAGGCCGATCCGGGCGGCCGCGAAGACCTCCGCGTTCTCCTTGGCGGAGCAGGTGAGGACCGAGCCGTCGGCGGTGACCAGCTCCAGGGCCGTGATCTGGGCGGCTATCGAGCCGGACTCGCGACCCGTGCCGTGGGTGCCCGTGCTGGTGGCCCCGGAGACCGTCTGCTCCATGATGTCGCCCATGTTGGTCAGCGACAGACCCTCGCGGGCCAGGGCCAGGTTGAGCCGCTTGAGCGGGGTGCCGGCCTCCACCGTGACGGTCATGGCGTCCCGGTCAATGGTGCGGATACCGGTCAGCAGCCGAGGGCGGATCAGCACACCGTCGGTGGCGGCGATCGAGGTGAAGGAGTGCCCGGTGCCGACGGCCTTGACCTTCAGACCGTCCTCGGCCGCCTTGCGCACGGCAGCCGCCAGCTCCTCGACCGAGGCGGGTTCGACCTCCCGCGCGGGGCGGGCGGAGACGTTTCCGCCCCAGTTACGCCACGTTCCGTTCTTCCCGCTCGCTGTGCTGCTCAACGGTGCCTCCCCGACGCGGATCCGGCTTGCTGAGCCGGCGGTACCCGAGGAAACCGACCGCGACCGCGACGGCTCCGGAAACCGCCGGAACCCCGTACCCGGCCCGCGCACCGGCCGCGTCGATCACCCAGCCGGCCGCGGAGGAGCCGAGCGCGACGCCGACCGCGAGCCCGGTGCTCACCCAGGTCATGCCCTCGGTCAGTTGCGCGCGTGGTACGTGCTGCTCGATGAGGGACATCGTCGTGATCATCGTGGGAGCGATGCAGAGTCCCGCAAGGAACAGCGCCACGGCCAGAAACGGCAAGTTTCCGACCAGTAGGAGGGGGATCATACTCACGGCCATCGCGCATATGCCCAGCAGCCAGCGAGGTTCGGGGGCTCCCTTGAGGTGCAGCAGCCCGAAGACGGCGCCCGCCGCACAGGAACCCGCCGCGTACAGGGCGAGGACGACACTCGCGGCGCCCTTGTGGCCCTGTTCCTCGGCGAAGGCCACGGTGACCACGTCGACCGCCCCGAAGATCGCGCCGGTCGCAACGAAGGTGGCCACCAGGACCTGGAGCCCGGCGGAGCGCAGGGCGCTGTCACCGCGCCCCTCGTGCCGCTCGCGCGGGTGCGGCTCGGGCTCGGTGGCGCGCTGGGCGGTCAGCCAGAAGACACCGGCCGCCAGGAAGCAGCCGGCGAGCAGCGGGCCGGCCTCCGGGAACCAGGCCGTGGACAGGCCGATGGAGATGATCGGCCCGAAGATAAAGCAGACCTCGTCCACCACGGACTCGAAGGAGTACGCGGTGTGCAGCTGCGGAGTGCCCCGGTAGAGCGCCGCCCAGCGGGCCCGGACCATCGCGCCGACGCTCGGCACGCAGCCGATGCCCGCGCTGAACACGAACAGCGTCCAGTCCGGCCAGCCGTAGTGCGCGGCGAACAGCAGCCCGGCCCCCGCGACGAGTGAGACCAGCGTCGCCGGGCGCAGCACCCGCCGCTGGCCGTACTGGTCGACCCAGCGCGAGACCTGCGGGCCGGCCACCGCCGCGGCGAGCGCGATCGTGGCCGACAGGGCGCCCGCCAGGCCGTAGCGGCCGGTCAGCTGGGACACCATCGTCACCACGCCGATGCCCATCATCGACAGCGGCATGCGGCCGAGGAAGCCCGCGGCGGAGAAGCCCTTGGAGCCTGGGGCGGCGAACAGGGCGCGGTAGGGGCTGGGCACAGGCTCTCCGGTCACGGGGAAGGCGGCGCGCGAGGCGTCGGGGCGTAAGGCGTGTAGATGGCCGATACAGCTTACGAGTGAGGTGACCCTAATGCACCCGATCGGCCGGTCGGGAACCGGGTCGCCACCCCGCCGTTTCCCGGCTGTCAGTGCCGGGTGGCAGGATCGGTGGCATGCCAGACGCGCTCGATGCCAGCCCTTACGACGCCCTGCTCCTGCTCTCCTTCGGCGGCCCGGAGGGCCCGGACGACGTGGTTCCGTTCCTGGAGAACGTGACGCGAGGCCGCGGCATCCCCAAAGAACGCCTGAAGGAAGTCGGACAGCACTACTTCCTCTTCGGCGGGGTCAGCCCCATCAACGACCAGAACCGCGCGCTCCTCGACGCCCTGCGCAAGGACTTCGCCGACCACGGCCTGGACCTGCCGGTGTACTGGGGCAACCGCAACTGGGCGCCCTATCTCACGGACACCCTGCGGGAGATGGCGCGCGACGGCCGGCGCCGGGTCCTCGTCCTCGCCACCAGCGCCTACGCCTCGTACTCGGGCTGCCGCCAGTACCGCGAGAACCTCGCCGACTCGCTCGCCGCGCTCGAGACGGAGGGCCTCGAGCCGCCGAGGATCGACAAGCTGCGGCACTACTTCAACCACCCGGGCTTCGTGGAGCCCATGATCGACGGTGTGCTGCGCTCGCTGGCCGATCTGCCCGAGGAGGTCCGGGCCGACGCCGAGATCGCCTTCACCACCCACTCCATCCCGGACTCCGCGGCGGACACCTCCGGACCGGTCGAGGGCCACGGCGACGGCGGCGCGTACGTGAAGCAGCACCTGGACGTGGCGCGGCTGATCGCCGACGCGGTCCGCGAGCGCACCGGGGTCGACCACGACTGGCGGCTCGTCTACCAGTCCCGCTCCGGCGCCCCGCACATCCCGTGGCTCGAGCCCGACATCTGCGATCACCTGGAGGAGCGGCACGCCTCCGGCGTCCCGGCGGTCGTCATGGCCCCCATCGGTTTCGTCTCGGACCACATGGAGGTCCTGTACGACCTCGACACCGAGGCCACGGCCAAGGCGGAGGAGCTGGGGCTGCCGGTGCGCCGCTCGGCCACGGTCGGCGCCGACCCGAGATTCGCCGCCGCGGTCCGCGAGCTCGTCCTGGAGCGGGCCGCCGCGGAGAGCGGGCGGGCGGTCACGCCGTGCGCCCTCGGCGCGCTCGGCCCGAGCCACAACCTCTGCCCGGTCGGTTGCTGCCCTGCCCGCGCCCCCCGTCCCGCCGCCGCGGGCGCGGACAGCCCGTAGGCCTGACCGGCCGGAGCGGCACGCGGCGGCCCGGCCCGCTCGCCCCCGCACGTGAGGGGGCGGCCCGAATACCTGTACGGACACTCGGACCGCCCCCCCCTCGCACCCGAGCCCAACCGTTCCCACGTCCGCCGGGCAGAGCCGCCCCGGGCGGAGCCCTCGGCCCACGCCCGGGTCCGTCCCGGTCCGCGCCGCGACCGTACGCACACCCGGACCGCCCCCTCACACCCGAGCCAAGCCGATACGCCCCCGTCCACCGGGCAGAGCCGACGCGGGCGCAGCCCCGCCGCGAAGGCTGCCCCGGTCCGCGCCCCGACCGCCCCGAGTCGACGCCCGACGCCCGACACCCGAGGAGCCCCGTGACCGACCCCCTGCACTCGGACCTGCTCCGTCTCGCCCAGGAGGCCGCGCGGCGCGCGGGCGACCTGTTGCGGGACGGCCGCCCGGCCGACCTCGCGGTGGCCAGGACCAAGTCGAGCCCGATCGACGTGGTCACCGAGATGGACATCGCGGCCGAGAAGCTGATCACCGACCTGATCTCCGACCACCGCCCCGACGACGGCTTCCTCGGCGAGGAGGGCGCCTCCACCGACGGCACCAGCGGAATCCGCTGGGTCGTCGACCCCCTCGACGGCACGGTCAACTACCTGTACGGCCTGCCGACTTGGGCGGTCTCCATCGCCGCCGAGCAGGACGGCGAGACGGTCGTCGCAGTCGTCGCCGCCCCGATGCGCCGGGAGACGTACCACGCGGTCCGCGGCGCCGGCGCCTGGGCCACGGGCGCCTGGGACGGCGAGCGCCCGCTGACCTGCCGCCCGGCGCCGCCCCTGGAGCAGGCGCTGGTCTCCACGGGCTTCAACTACGTCACCCAGGTCCGCCTCCACCAGGCCGAGGTCGCCCACCGGCTGATCCCGCTCCTGCGCGACATCCGGCGCTCGGGTTCGGCCGCGGTCGACCTGTGCGACGTGGCGGTGGGCCGGCTGGACGGCTACTACGAGCGGGGTCTGCACCCCTGGGACCTCGCGGCGGGCGACCTGATCGCCCGGGAAGCGGGCGCGCTGACCGGTGGGCGCCCCGGAGAGCGCCCGTCGAACGATCTGGCGGTGGCGGCCACCCCGGGCGTCTTCGAGCCCCTCCAGCGGCTGCTGGAGGACTTCGGCGCCTGGCACGACTGAGCGGCGACCCCGAGCAAGCGAAAGCACCCCGGCGCTGGATTCGCCGGGGTGCTTCTCGTTGCTCAAGCTGTTGCTCACGCGGGTGCTGACACGCTGATCAGACGCTGGCTGCGCCGACTTCCACACCGTGCTCGGCGGCGAGGCGGCGCAGGTCGTCGAGCTCGCCCTGCTCCACCTCGACGAGGAAGTCGTCGCCCTCGTCACGGGCCCGCGTCAGGTCGGACTCGGTCGCCCTTATGCGCTGCAGAAGCCCTGCGGTGAATGCGTCCATGCTGTGCCCCCTCGTCCTGGGTCGTGGGTCGGTGGCACGGGGGTGTGCCGTTCGGAAGGGGCGATCACGTCGACCGCTCTGCGGAAAGCGGATTGCCTTGTACCGCATGGTGGTGCGGCACAAGCAGAGCGTGATCGCGGGGTGTAAAGCCGTCCTCCCCCCGCTCCCATTCACGGAAACCTCAACCCACGGAGAAAATCTGGCATTCCCGGGCCTCACACCCGCCCTGCATGCGTCACTCACCCGTCTTACCGCCGACTTATGGCCGAAAAGGGCAGGATGGAGGCCAACACACCCCAGCAGACCCCTGCCCGCGCGCCCGAGCGGCGCTACGCGGGTGGACATCAGGAAGGAACAGCGACGTGCGCGTACTCGTCGTCGAGGACGAGCAGCTGCTCGCCGATGCGGTGGCCACCGGACTGCGCCGGGAGGCCATGGCCGTCGACGTCGTGTACGACGGTGCGGCCGCCCTGGAGCGCATCGGCGTCAACGACTACGACGTGGTCGTCCTCGACCGCGACCTCCCGCTCGTGCACGGCGACGACGTCTGTCGCAAGATCGTCGAACTCGGCATGCCCACCCGCGTGCTGATGCTCACCGCCTCCGGCGACGTCAGCGACCGGGTCGAGGGCCTGGAGATCGGCGCCGACGACTACCTCCCCAAGCCCTTCGCCTTCAGCGAGCTCACGGCACGCGTGCGTGCCCTCGGCCGACGTACGAGCGTCCCGCTGCCCCCGGTGCTGGAGCGCGCCGGGATCAAGCTCGACCCCAACCGCCGCGAGGTCTTCCGCGACGGCAAGGAGGTCCAGCTCGCGCCCAAGGAGTTCGCCGTGCTGGAGGTGCTGATGCGCTCCGAGGGCGCCGTCGTCTCCGCGGAGCAGCTGCTGGAGAAGGCCTGGGACGAGAACACCGACCCGTTCACCAACGTCGTCCGGGTCACCGTCATGACGCTGCGCCGCAAGCTCGGCGAGCCCCCCGTCATCGTCACCGTCCCCGGCTCCGGCTACCGGATCTGATCCCCCATGGCAGCGACCCCCGCACCGCCCCAGGCGCCCCCGAAACCGACCTGGGACCCGAGAAAGCAGGTGCAGCCCTTCCCCTGGCTGCGCCCCACCATCCGTATACGGCTCACCCTGCTCTACGGCGGCATGTTCCTGATCGCCGGCATCCTGCTGCTGTCGATCATCTACCTGCTCGCCGCGAGCGCGCTGAACGTCGGCAGTGATCTGCCCTTCCGGATCCTGTCCGGTTCCGTGTCCAGCGACATGTGCAACATGCGTGCCACCAGCCTCCCCGCGGACGAGCTCAACCGCGCGCTGAACGAGTGCGTGAACGAACAGCGCCAGCACGCTCTGGACACCCTGCTCAGCCGCTCCCTGCTGGCCCTCCTCGGCCTCGCCGTGATCGCCTTCGCCTTCGGCTACGCGATGGCCGGACGCGTCCTGTCGCCGCTCGGCCGGATCACCCGCACCGCCCGCGCGGTGGCCGGCTCCGACCTCTCCCGGCGGATCGAGCTGGACGGCCCGGACGACGAGCTGAAGGAGCTCGCGGACACCTTCGACGACATGCTGGAGCGGCTCCAGCGGGCCTTCACCGCGCAGCAGCGCTTCGTCGGCAACGCCTCGCACGAGCTGCGCACCCCGCTGGCGATCAACCGCACGCTCCTGGAGGTGCACCTGTCCGACCCGGAGGCGCCGGTGGAGCTCCAGCAGCTCGGCAAGACCCTGCTGGCCACCAACGAGCGCAGTGAGCAGCTGGTGGAGGGCCTGCTGCTGCTCGCTCGCAGCGACAACCAGATCGTCGAGCGCAAACCCGTCGACCTCGCGGAGGTCGCCGAGCAGGCCGTGGACCAGGTGCACGGCGAGGCGGCGGCCAAGGGCGTGGAGATCCGCGGCAAGCGCGACCCCGCGGTGGTCCAGGGCAACGGCGTGCTGCTGGAGCGGATCGCCCTGAACCTGGTGCAGAACGCCGTGCGGTACAACATCCCCGAGGGCGGCTGGGTGGAGGTCACCACCGAGCTCCAGCACGGCCAGGCGCTGCTCGTCGTGACGAACACCGGCCCCGTCGTCCCGGCGTACGAGATCGACAACCTGTTCGAGCCCTTCCGGCGGCTGCGGACGGAGCGCACGGGCAGCGACAAGGGCGTCGGGCTCGGCCTGTCCATCGCGCGGTCCGTGGCCCGCGCGCACGGCGGGCACATCGCGGCACAGCCGCGCGAAGGGGGCGGGCTGGTGATGAGGGTTGCCCTGCCCGTCTGAGATCGTTGCCGTGCACACACGGGGATGTTCGCTTTGCGCGGAATTTTCCGAGGGCGGGATGAGCGGTACCGTGTGTGATCGATCACAAGGGCGAATTTCCGGCCATCTACTCTCCGTGATCATGCGCCCCGCCGGAAAGCCGGGAAAATCCGGGTTTTCGGGGGTCTTGATCACGGGAAGTACACGGTGAGACGCCTTTGAAGTGCGGCATTGGGACCGTGTACGGTCCGCATCGCCATCCAAGCCGATCACTCTTGAGGAGTCCGGTTGGGTGTCGATTGAGTAACAGACCTTGATGTGAGGCAAAATCTCCGCCTCGGGTCGGGCACAAGTCCGGCCTCTCACGCGTTACGTGCGCTGGAGACACCGCAGACACCCAGAGGGGGAGAGCGACATGGCAACGGATTACGACACCCCACGCAAGACCGACGACGACGTCGACTCGGACAGCCTTGAAGAGCTCAAGGCCCGGCGGAACGACAAGTCGACCTCCGCAGTGGACGTCGACGAGTTCGAGGCCGCGGAAGGCCTGGAGCTGCCCGGAGCGGACCTCTCGAACGAGGAGCTGGCCGTCCGGGTGCTGCCCAAGCAGCAGGACGAGTTCACCTGCATGAGCTGCTTCCTGGTGCACCACCGCAGCCAGCTGGCCCGGGAGAAGAACGGTCAGCCGATCTGCCGCGACTGCGACTGAGGGCGGGTCGGGCATGACCGGCTCGACCCCTCCCTGGAAGCGCCGCTTCCCCTCGCGGGGAGCGGACCAAGGGCCGTCCGACGGCCCGCACGGCGCGCGTGACGACGAGCGAGGCTCATCCGGTACGGGATCGGCCTCGCTCGAAGCTGCGGCCGGCCCTGGCCATGTGCCGGTGCCGGCGCAGTCTCCCGCGCCCGTCGCCCGGCGGCGGGCCGCGGTGATCGGTGAGAAGGCCCGGGAAGGCGTCCGCAAGGGCGGCAGCCGCGCGAAGGCGGGGCTCGCCTACCTGGCTGACCGGATCATCGAGAACGCCCCGCGAGTGCCCGTACGCGACCTCGCGACCCTGCGCAGACAGTTCCCGGGGCTCGGCCCCGAGCAGCTCGCCGACAAGCTCGTCGCGGGCGCCATGACGGCGACGTCGACGGTCGGCGCGGGCGTCGGCGCGGCGGCGATGCTGCCCGTGCCGCCGGCGATGCCGACGGAGCTGGCCGCGGAGATCACCGGGGTCGCCGCGATCGAGCTGAAACTGATCGCCGAGCTGCACGAGGTCTACGGCGTACGGCCGCCGGGGAACCTGAAGCAGCGCTCCACCGCGTACCTGGACTCCTGGTCCGGCGAGCGCGGGGTCGACGTGACCAAACCGTCGACGGTGAGCGTGGCGCTGAACTCCCAGATGAAGCACCAGTTGCGGCAGCAGATCATGAAGCGGATGGTGCGCAATCTGCCGAACCTGATGCCGTTCATGGTCGGCGCGGCCGTGGGCGCGCTGATGAACCGAAGAGACACCAAGAAGCTTGCGGACCGGATCCGCGCGGACCTGCGCAGGATCCAGGTGCCGTGGGACGCGCTGGCGGCCCTTCCGCCACTGGAGACCCCGGCCGATCCGCTGACCATGGGCGACATCACCCGGGAAGTCGGCCGCAGACGCTTCGGCGGTTTCGGGAAGGGCGGCGGTTTCGGCAAGAGCGGCGAGTCGGGGAAGAACTGAGAGCCGCGGGCGCCGGGTCCCCGTTCCGGGGACCCCTCGACCCTGTGTGCTAGGCGGCCTTCGCCGCGCTGATCGCCTCGGCCAGGCCCTCCGGGTCGCGCGTCGACAGGTACAGGTACGGCGTCGGGTCCTCGGGGTCCGTGACCTCCACCCGCAGGGCGCGCGGGATGTAGGCGCGCAGCAGCAGGAAGGCGCGGGTGTCGGCCTTGTGGGTGCGCCAGGCCCGGGCCTCCTCCGGGTCCAGGACCTCCGCCTCGCCCAGCGCCGTGACCGGGATCTTCGCGTCGCCGGCGATCAGCGAGCCGCCCACCACCCGGATGCGGACGGCGCCGTAGGAACTGGCCACCACGGCCGCCGCCGCGGTGCCGCCGACCAGCCCGCCGAGCATCGGCAGGGTGCCGAACGGCAGCAGGATCAGCGCCAGGGAGACGCCGACCAGGACCGACATCAGCCACCACGAGCGGGGGGCGGTGAGGCGTTCTTCGTACGGGGTGGCGGAGAGCTGCATGGAGCCAAGCTTGGCACGGTGTCCGGAACGTGCCGACGCGCGGGTAAGGTCAGCGGCTGTGAGTGGTACATCCGCAAGCCTTCAGCCCCCGGCCGACGCCGTGACACCGGTGCGACACCGTGATGCTCCCGCGCCGGGTGAGCTGCTCGGTGCGCACTACGGCCAGTGTTTCGGTTGTGGCGGTGAGCAGCCGCACGGGCTGCACCTCCAGGCACGGGCGGGCGAAGGGGTCTCCCTCACCGCCGAGTTCACCGTGCGCCCCGAGCACCAGGGCGCCCCGGGCCTCGCGCACGGAGGCGTCCTCGCGACCGCGCTCGACGAGACCCTCGGCTCGCTGAACTGGCTGCTGCGGACCATCGCCGTGACCGGCCGGCTCGAGACCGACTTCCGGCGGCCGGTGCCGGTGGGCACCACGCTGCACCTGGAGGCCGAGGTGACCGCGGTGGCCGGGCGGAAGATCTACTCCACCGCCACCGGACGCGTCGGCGGCCCCGACGGCCCGGTCGCCGTCCGCGCCGACGCGCTCTTCATCGAGGTCAAGGTCGACCACTTCATCGACAACGGCCGCCAGGAGGAGATCCAGGCCGCCATGAGCGATCCGGACCAGGTGCGGCGGGCCCGCGCCTTCGAGGTGAACCCGTGAGCCGTGACCCGCTGAACGTGCTGATTCGCCGCGTCGATCCGGACGTACCGCTTCCGTCGTACGCGCACCCCGGCGACGCCGGAGCGGATCTGCGCACGACCGAGCCCTGCGAACTGAAGCCCGGGGAACGGGCCGTACTGCCGACGGGGGTGTCTGTGGCGCTGCCGGAGGGGTACGCGGCCTTCGTGCACCCACGTTCCGGACTGGCCGCCCGCTGCGGTGTCGCCCTGGTGAATGCCCCAGGGACGGTTGATGCCGGGTACCGTGGGGAGATCAAGGTGATCGTGGTGAATCTCGACCCGCGCGAGTCCGTGCGGTTCGAGCGCTTCGACCGGATTGCCCAACTGGTCGTCCAGCAGGTCGAGAGGGTCCGCTTCCAGGAGGTCGCGGAGCTTCCCGACTCGGCGCGGGCCGAGGGGGGCTTCGGGTCCACCGGTGGGCACGCCGCCGTGGACGGCGGGCGCGGCACAAGCGGTCAGGCCGCCGAGGGCGGCACGACGGGTGGGACTAGATACGCTTCGGTCGTATCCGACCGGGAAGGACAGTGACGTGTTCGGACGTCGCAAGAAGAAGGGTGCCGCCGAGGACGCGGCCGGCGAGCCCGAGCAGGTCGTCGACGGCGTCGACACCGAGGCGGACGACGAAGGCACGCGCGAGCGCGTGCGCCTGGAGCCGGAGCCGCGGCCCGACGGACCGTGGGACAGCACCGAGGTGCGGGAGCCCGGCGAGGGCCGGGTGGACCTGGGCGGGCTCTTCGTGCCCGGCGTCGACGGCATGGAGCTGCGGGTCGAGGTCGCGGGCGACGCGATCGTCGCGGCGACCGTCGTGCTGCGCGACAGCGCCATCCAGCTGCAGGCCTTCGCGGCGCCCAAGCGCGAGGGCATCTGGGGCGAGGTGCGCGAGGAGATCGGCGCCGGCATCACCCAGCAGGGCGGCATCATCGACGAGGTCGAGGGTCCCCTCGGCTGGGAGCTGCGCGCGCAGGTCCCGGTCCAGCTGCCGGACGGCACGGGCGGTTTCCAGGTCGTGCGGTTCGTCGGTGTGGACGGTCCGCGCTGGTTCCTGCGCGGTGTGATCTCCGGCCAGGGCGCGGTGCAGCCGCAGGCGGCCGGGCTGCTGGAGCAGATCTTCCGCGACACGGTCGTGGTCCGCGGCGAGGGCCCGATGGCGCCCCGCGACCCGATCGTCCTGAAGCTGCCGAACGACGCCCAGATGGTCCCCGAGGGGGTCCAGCAGGAGGAGGGCGGCTCCCGCTTCTCCGGTGGCATGGGTCAGCTGCAGCGCGGACCGGAGATCACCGAAGTCCGCTAGCCGCTCCGCGCGGTCGAGCGAATCAAGGGCCGTACCCCGGGCGGGGTGCGGCCCTTAGTCGTGCGCGCACCCTTGACGGGTGATTGGTCTGGACCTAACGTCGCGTCACTCGCATTCAACAGAGTGCCCCGTGTTCATGTATGAGAACGGAGCCGTCGTGCGTCGAACCCCCCTCCTGGCGACCGTCACCGCCCTCCTGCTCAGCCTCAGCGGTGTCCTCGCGCAGCCCTCCAGCGCAGCCCCCGCCACCTTCGTCCACCCCGGAGTCACCGTCTCCAAGGGCCAGTTGGACTTCACCCGCAGCAAGGTCCTGGCCGGCGCCCAGCCCTGGAAGGGCGCCTACGACCAGATGATGGCGAGCAAGTACGCCGACCTGAACCGCACCCCCAGGCCCCGCGCGGTCGTGGAGTGCGGCTCGTACTCCAACCCCAACTACGGCTGCACCGACGAGCGCGAGGACGCCATAGCCGCGTACACCAACGCCCTCGCCTGGTACATCACGCGGGACGCGCGCTATGCCCAGAAGTCCATCCAGCTCATGGACGCCTGGTCCGCCGTCATCACCGACCACACCAACAGCAACGCCCCGCTCCAGACCGGCTGGGCCGGCTCCTCCTGGCCCAAGGCCGCCGAGATCATCAAGTACACGTACACCGGAGGCTGGCCGAACTCCGGCCGCTTCTCGACCATGCTCCGCGACGTCTACCTCCCCGAGATCATCAACGGCTCCAACTCCAACGGGAACTGGGAGCTGTCGATGATGGAGGCGGCCATCGGCATCTCGGTCTTCCTCGAGGACAAGACGTCGTACGACAAGGCCATGGCGAAGTTCCGCACGCGCACCGCCGCCTACGTCTACCTCGCCTCCGACGGCGAGCTGCCGAGGACCGTGCCGAGCCAGAACCTCGACACCCGCGACAAGGTCGTGCGGTACTGGCAGGGCCAATCCACCTTCGTCACCGGACTCACCCAGGAGACCTGCCGCGACCTCACGCACACCGGCTACGGCATCTCCGCGATCTCCCATGTCGCCGAGACCAGCCGGATCCAGGGCCAGGACCTGTACGGCACCGACGTCGGCGAGCGGCTGCGGCACGCGCTCGGCTTCCAGGCCAAGTACGAACTCGGTACGGCCGTACCGAGCTGGCTGTGCGGCGGCTCCCTGCACCTGGGGCTCGGCCCGGTCACCGAGGTCGGCTACAACGCCCTGCACAACCGGCTCGGCATCGCCATGACCAACACCGGGACGCTGACCGAGCGGGGCCGCCCGGCGGGCAGCAACAACCTCTTCGTCGCCTGGGAGACCCTCACCCACGGGGACAACCCCTCCTGAGCGGGGCGGACGGGCGCCGGGTGCGGACGCGTCAGGGTTGCGTCAAAAGCCACCCGGCGGCCACACCCGGTGCCGTATGTCCGGTTTGCTCGCCGTAAAGTCAACGCTGTGGCACGCGGCAGGCTTCGGATCTACCTCGGTGCGGCACCGGGCGTCGGCAAGACGTACGCGATGCTCTCCGAGGCGCACCGGCGTATCGAGCGGGGCACGGACTGCGTGGTCGCGTTCGTGGAGCACCACGGCCGGCCGCGCACCGAGGTGATGCTGCACGGTCTGGAGCAGATCCCGCGCCGGGAGCTGGCGTACCGGGGCGGTGTCTTCACCGAGATGGACGTCGACGCCGTGCTGGCCCGGCGGCCCGAAGTGGCCCTCGTCGACGAGCTGGCGCACACGAACGTGCCCGGCTCGCGCAACACCAAGCGCTGGCAGGACGTCGAGGAGCTGCTGGCGGCCGGGATCGACGTCATATCGACCGTCAACATCCAGCACCTGGAGTCGCTGGGGGACGTCGTCGAGTCGATCACCGGCGTACGGCAGCAGGAGACCGTGCCGGACGAGGTGGTGCGGCGGGCGGACCAGATCGAGCTGGTCGACATGTCGCCGCAGGCGCTGCGGCGGCGGATGGCGCACGGCAACGTCTACCGGCCCGACAAGGTCGACGCGGCGCTGTCGAACTACTTCCGGCCGGGCAATCTGACCGCCCTGCGGGAGCTGGCCCTGCTGTGGGTGGCCGACCGGGTCGACGAGTACCTGCGGGAGTACCGCGGCGAGCACCGGGTGTCGAGGATCTGGGGCTCGCGGGAGCGGATCGTGGTCGGGCTGACCGGCGGCCCGGAGGGGCGCACGCTGATCCGGCGGGCCGCCCGACTGGCGGAGAAGGGCGCCGGGGGCGAGGTGCTCGCCGTGTACATCGCCCGCAGCGACGGGCTGACCTCCGCCTCGCCGAAGGAACTCGCCGTCCAGCGCACCCTGGTCGAGGATCTCGGCGGCACCTTCCACCATGTCGTGGGCGACGACATCCCAGCGGCCCTGCTGGCCTTCGCGCGCGGGGTGAACGCCACCCAGATCGTGCTCGGCTCCTCGCGCCGCAAGGCCTGGCAGTACGTCTTCGGCCCCGGCGTCGGCGCGACCGTCGCCCGGGAGTCGGGGCCCGATCTCGACGTGCACATCGTCACCCACGAAGAGGCCGCCAAGGGGCGCGGGCTGCCCGTCGCCCGGGGGGCGCGGCTCGGGCGGGTCCGGATCATCTGGGGCTGGCTGGTCGGGCTCGGCCTCCCGGTGGCCCTCGCGGTGCTGCTGAACGCCGTGGACCTGGGTCTGGCCAACACCATGCTGCTGTTCCTGACGGCGGTCGTGGCGGCGGCGTTGCTCGGCGGACTCTTCCCGGCGCTCGCCTCGGCCGCCGTCGGGTCGCTGCTGATGAACTACTTCTTCACCCCGCCCCTGCACCGGTTCACCATCGCCGACCCGAAGAACATCGTCGCCATCGCGATCTTCGTCGGGGTGGGGGTGTCGGTCGCCTCCGTCGTCGACCTCGCCGCCCGCCGCACCCACCAGGCCGCCCGGCTGCGCGCCGAGTCGGAGATCCTCTCCTTCCTCGCGGGCGACGTGCTGCGCGGCGAGACCAGCCTGGAGGCGCTGCTGGAACGGGTCCGCGAGACCTTCGGGATGGAGTCGGCGGCCCTGCTGGAGCGGACCGGCGACCGCGAACCGTGGACCTGCGCGGGCAGCGTGGGCCTCGGCCGGCCCGTGGAGCGCCCGGAGGACGCCGACGTCGACATGCCGGTCGGGGACCACATGGCGCTGGCGCTGACCGGGCGGGTGCTGCCCGCCGAGGACCGCCGGGTGCTGGCCGCGTTCGCCGCGCAGGCCGCCGTCGTGCTGGACCGGCGCCGCCTTCGGGAGGAGGCCGACCGGTCCCGCGCGCTGGCCGAGGGCAACCGCATCCGTACGGCGCTGCTGGCCGCCGTCAGCCACGATCTGCGCACCCCGCTCGCCGGGATCAAGGCGGCCGTGAGCAGCCTGCGCTCGGACGACGTGGCCTGGTCGGCCGAGGACGAGGCGGAGCTGCTGGCCGGTATCGAGGAGGGCGCCGACCGCCTCGACCACCTGGTGGGCAACCTGCTCGACATGTCCCGCCTGCAGACCGGCACGGTCAGCGCGATCGTCCGTGAGATCGACCTCGACGAGGTGGTGCCGATGGCGCTCGGCGGGGTGCCCGAGGACAGCGTGGAGCTGGACGTCCCGGAGACCCTGCCGATGGTCGCCGTCGACCCCGGGCTGCTGGAGCGCACGGTCGCCAACGTCGTGGAGAACGCCGTGAAGTACAGCCCGCCCGGCACCCCCGTCCTGGTCGGCGCCAGCTCCCTCGCCGACCGGGTCGAGGTGCGGGTCGTGGACCGCGGTCCGGGCGTCCCGGACGAGGCGAAGGAGCGGATCTTCGCGCCCTTCCAGCGGTACGGTGACGCTCCACGCGGCGCCGGGGTGGGGCTCGGACTCGCGGTCGCGCGAGGCTTCGCCGAGGCGATGGGCGGGACGCTGAGCGCGGAGGACACCCCGGGAGGCGGCCTCACCATGGTGCTCACGCTCCGCGCGGCGGCGGCGCTCTCCCCGGTAGTCCAGGAACCCGAAAGGCAGGCCACATGACCAGGGTGCTCGTGATCGACGACGAGCCGCAGATCGTGCGCGCCCTTGTGATCAACCTCAAGGCCCGCAAGTACGAGGTCGACGCCGCGCACGACGGCGCCACCGCGCTCCAGCTCGCCGCCGCCCGCCACCCCGACGTGGTGGTCCTCGACCTCGGTCTGCCCGACATGGACGGCGTCGAGGTGATCCGGGGCCTGCGCGGCTGGACCCGGGTGCCGATCCTGGTGCTCTCCGCCCGGCATTCCTCCGACGAGAAGGTGGAGGCCCTGGACGCGGGCGCGGACGACTACGTGACGAAGCCGTTCGGCATGGACGAGCTGCTGGCCCGGCTGCGGGCGGCGGTCCGGCGCGCCGAGCCCGTCGGGGGCGGCGAGGAGGATGTCCTCGTCGAGACCGGCACGTTCACGGTCGACCTGGCCGCCAAGAAGGTCCGGCGCGACGGCGCGGACGTCCGGCTGACCCCGACGGAGTGGCACCTGCTGGAGGTGCTGGTGCGCAACTCCGGGCGGCTGGTGAGTCAGAAGCAGCTGCTGCAGGAGGTCTGGGGGCCGTCGTACGGGACGGAGACGAACTATCTGCGCGTGTACATGGCCCAGCTGCGAAGGAAGCTGGAGGCGGATCCTTCGCACCCGAAGCACTTCATCACCGAACCCGGGATGGGGTACCGGTTCGAGCGCTAGCCCGCGGTCAGGAGCCGCGCGAAGCGCTCGCCCATCAGGCGGTGCGTCGCGGCGTCCGGGTGGAGTTCGTCGGGGAGCGGCAGCTCGGCGTAGTCCGTTTCGCCGTAGAGGTCGCGGCCGTCGACGTAGCGCAGGTTCGGGTCATCGGGCCCGCGCTGCTCCACGACGCGGGACAGCTCCTCGCGGATCACCGTGAGCGTCAGTTTCCCGGCCGCCGTCTCCTCGGGGTCGCCGGTGGCCCAGAAGCGCAGCTTTCCCTCGCCGAGCGCGGAGAGGTCGAAGGCGCCCGGCCCCGGGGTGTCCTCGTGGATGGGGCACAGGATGGGGGAGACGACGAGCAGCGGGGTCTCGGGGTGGCCCTCGCGGATGGTGTCCAGGAAGCCGTGGACGGCCGGGACGAAGGCGCGCAGGCGCATCAGGTCCAGGTTGACCAGGTTGATGCCGATCTTGA
The DNA here is from genome assembly GCF_053587635.1 of Streptomyces sp. NPDC003635. Taxonomy (NCBI): domain Bacteria; kingdom Bacillati; phylum Actinomycetota; class Actinomycetes; order Kitasatosporales; family Streptomycetaceae; genus Streptomyces; species Streptomyces sp. NPDC003635. The sequence goes on from NZ_JBSFOK010000012.1 coordinate 151,408, forward strand.
CGCTGATCAGGTCGGCCGGGGTGTCCCGGATGGCGCGGGCGGTGAACGGGTCGAGGAGGGCGCTGCCGCCGAAGCCCAGGTTGATCAGCTCCACGCCCGCCAGGGCCGCGGCGCGGGCGGGCCAGATGCCGGTGGGGCTCGCCGCGTCGGAGCCGTGGCTGATGGAGCTGCCGTGGTGCAGCCAGACCCTGCGGCCCCGGTCGGGCAGGGGCTCGACGGGGGCGTCGGCGCGCAGGGCGACCAGTTCGGTCATCTCGTTGTGCGGCAGCCAGATCTCCACGTCCTTCTCCCGCCCGGGCAGGCCGGTGAAGCGCAGGCCGGCGACCGGGCCGGGCCGCAGCTGGGGTTCGCCGGTGGCCGGGTCGACGGTGACGGTGTTGCCGCCGGCCGCCACCGCCTGGTCGGTGAGGACTCCGTCGACGAGCAGGTCGTAGACACCGTCCGGGCGGGGCGGGGCGCCGACGTAGGACCGCTTCGTGGGCAGGGTGTCCAGCTCCACCGTGGTGGCCCGGGTGCGGAAGGCCAGCCGTACGCCGGAGGGCTGGGCCTCCGCCATGGCCAGCTGCGGGTCGGCGCACTGGACGCGGGCCCGCGTGGGGAGCCGGTGCGGCAGCAGGCCGTGTGGGGTCCGCTCCAGGTCGAGGGCGCCGCGGACGAGGTCGGGGGTGAGGGGGATCGTGTCCATGGTGGGGGCTTTCAGGCTGAGGGCCAGTTGCGCAGAGTGGCGTCCAGGGCGTCCAGGATCCGGGTCCAGGAGGTCTCGCTGTCGGGGGAGCTGTGGCTGAAGCCGCCCGCCAGCTCCAGCTCGACGTAGCCGTGGAAAACGCTGCCCAGCAGGCGGACGGCGTGGGTCTGGTCGGGCTCGGTCAGGTCGTAGCCGCGCAGGATGGCGCGGGTCATCTGGGCGTGCCGTACGCCCGCGCTCCTGGCCGCCGTCTCCGGGTCGAGACGGAAGCGGGCGGCGGCGTAGCGGCCGGGGTGGCCGCGGGCGTAGTCGCGGTAGACGTCGGCGAACGCGGTCAGGGCGTCCTTGCCGGCCCGGCCGGCCAGTGCGTCGGCGGCCCGGTCGGCGAGCTCCTCGAGGGCCAGCAGGGCGATCCGGACCTTGAGGTCATGGGAGTTCTTCAGGTGCGAGTACAGGCTCGCGACCTTGACGTCGAACCGCCGGGCCAGCGCCGAGACGGTCACCCGGTCGAAGCCGACCTCGTCGGCCAGCTCCGCCCCGGCCCGGGTCAGCAGCTCGGGGGTGAGTCCTGCGCGCGCCATGACCGTCCTTTCGTTCACCGAAAGCAATCATGCAATTTCCTAAATGCTTTAGGCAAGTCGCGAGACACTCACCGGTGGTTCGAGAGCCTCCTCACGCGGGTACGTAGCTGTCGGTGCACCCCGGTACGCTTCAGACATGAGTTCTGTTCCTCGTTCCGAGAAGCCGGTGGGCCGGTTCCGGCGCATGCTTGACCGGCTCTCCTCGTCGCAGGAGGACCTGGAGTCCGAGGAACTGCGCGAGGACGCCGAGACGGCCGGCTGCACACGCATCGGTGACTGCCGTGACCGACAGATAGTCACCGTTACTGGTACCTTGCGCACGGTCACTCTGCGGCCGCGTGCCGGAGTGCCGGCCCTGGAGGCCGAACTCTTCGACGGCTCCGCCGCGCTGGACGTGGTGTGGCTCGGCAGACGCTCCATCGTGGGCATAGAGCCGGGGCGCAAGCTGATCGCGTCGGGCCGGATCTCGATGAGCCGGGGCCGCCGGGTGCTGTTCAACCCGAAATACGAACTGAGACCGCTCGGACGGGAGTAGCCGGTGACGTCGCTCGACAAGCCGACCGAAGACACCACCGCAGCAGGCGAGCACGACTCCCGGGCGGTGACCCAGGACGCGCTGTTCGAGGCCTTCGGCGGCATGCGCGGCATGGTCGAGACGGTGTTGCCCGGACTGCTGTTCGTCACCATCTACACCATCAACAAGGACCTGCACCTGTCGGCGATCGCGGCCCTCGGGGTGTCCCTGCTGCTCGTCGCCGTCCGGCTGGTGATGAGGGACACCGTCAAGCACGCCTTCAGCGGCGTCTTCGGTGTCGCGTTCGGTGTCGTCTTCGCGATGATGACCGGCAACGCCAAGGACTTCTACCTGCCCGGCATGCTGTACACACTGGGCCTGGGCCTGGCGTACATCATCACCACTCTGTGCGGCGTCCCGCTGATCGGTCTGATCCTCGGCCCGGTGTTCAAGGAGAACCTCTCCTGGCGCACCCGCAACCCGGGCCGCAAGAAGGCCTACGCCAAGGCGAGTTACGCCTGGGGCGCGATCCTGCTCGCCAAGTGCGCGATCCTCTTCCCGCTGTACTGGTGGGCCGACACCGAGCAACTGGGCTGGGTCCTGGTCGCCCTGAAGATCCCGCCCTTCCTGCTGGCCGTCTGGCTGACCTGGGTCTTCCTCGCCAAGGCGCCCGCTCCGATCGACGTGTTCGCGGAGATGGAGGCGGCGGAGAAGGCCGAGAAGGAGAAGCAGGCCGCGCGGTCCGACTGAGCAGGCCGAGCAGTCAGCGCGAAGGGCGCCCCGGGAGATCCCGTGGCGCCCTTCGTCGTCGTCACCGCTACTCGGCCGTCTCCTCGCGGCGCACCGACAGCAGGTCCTCCAGCTGTTCCTCGCGGGCCTGCGCGGCCACGAACAGCAGCTCGTCGCCCGCCTCCAGGGAGTCGTCCCTGGTCGGGGTGAGCACCCGCGTGCCGCGGATGATCGTCACCAGCGAGGTGTCCTGCGGCCACTCCACATCGCCGACCTGGGTGCCGGCCAGGGCCGACTCCTCGGGCAGGGTCAGCTCGACGAGGTTGGCGTCGCCGTGGCTGAAGCGCAGCAGGCGGACCAGATCGCCGACGCTCACCGCCTCCTCGACCAGGGCGGACATCAGGCGGGGGGTGGAGACGGCGACGTCGACGCCCCAGGACTCGTTGAAGAGCCACTCGTTCTTGGGGTTGTTGACGCGGGCGACGACGCGCGGGACGCCGTACTCCGTCTTCGCCAGCAGGGAGACGACCAGGTTCACCTTGTCGTCGCCGGTCGCGGCGATCACGACGTTGCAGCGCTGGAGCGCCGCCTCGTCCAGGGACGTGATCTCGCAGGCGTCGGCCAGCAGCCACTCCGCCTGCGGGACGCGCTCGACCGAGATGGCGGTCGGCGCCTTGTCGATCAGCAGGACCTCGTGGCCGTTCTCCAGCAGCTCGCCCGCGATCGAGCGGCCGACGGCGCCGGCACCGGCAATGGCGACCCTCATCAGTGACCGCCCTCCTCTTCGGGACCCTTGGCGAACGCCGCCTCGACCGTGTCGACCTCGTCGGTGCGCATCATCACGTGCACCAGGTCGCCTTCCTGCAACACCGTCTGCGAACTGGGCAGGATGGCCTCGCCGAGCCGGGTCAGGAACGCCACGCGGACGCCGGTCTCCTCCTGGAGCCTGCTGATCTTGTGGCCCACCCAGGCCGGGGAGGTGTGCACCTCGGCGAGCTGCACGCCACCGGTGGGGTCGCGCCACAGCGGCTCGGCGCCCGAGGGGAGCAGCCGGCGCAGCATCTGGTCGGCGGTCCAGCGGACGGTCGCCACCGTCGGAATGCCGAGGCGCTGGTAGACCTCGGCCCGCCGGGGGTCGTAGATACGCGCCGCGACGTTCTCCACGCCGAACATCTCGCGGGCCACGCGGGCGGAGATGATGTTGGAGTTGTCGCCGCTGGAGACGGCGGCGAAGGCGCCGGCCTCCTCGATGCCCGCCTCGCGCAGGGTGTCCTGGTCGAAGCCGATGCCGGTGACCCGGCGGCCGCCGAAACCGGGACCGAGGCGGCGGAAGGCGGTGGGGTCCTGATCGATCACAGCGACCGTGTGCCCCTGTTGCTCCAGGGTCTGGGCGAGAGCGGAACCCACTCTTCCGCAGCCCATGATGACGATGTGCACGACCGTCCTTCCACGTGTCAAGAGTTACTGCTCGGCCAGATCAGGGTCTCAGATCGACGCCCAAGCTACACACGCGCGGTAGGACGTCGGCACCCCTGTGCACGGTTGCCGCGAGTTCGCAACGATCAGCGCCGGCTGATGCTGCGCACGCTCGCGAGTGTCAGGATTCCGAGGAGGACGAGCGCGGCGGCGGCGCCGATCAACTGGGCGGTGGTGTCCATGGGGACCTCCGAGAGGCGGCAACGGCGGCGGAAAACCGGCGGGTTCAGTCATATAGGCATGCCGATCTCGTGAGCTGCGGAATCCGCAGCCGAGCCGCCCTCGATTTCACCCGGAGAGCAGGGGCGGGGCTCGAGTGGGGTGGCGGGTGGGCGGCAGCCCGTTCGAACGCCTACGATCCTCTGTTGTGTCCAAACTGACCGACGTGCCCAAACGGATCCTGATCGGGCGCGCACTGCGCAGTGACCGGCTGGGCGAAACGCTCCTGCCGAAGCGCATCGCACTCCCCGTCTTCGCCTCCGACCCGCTGTCCTCCGTGGCGTACGCGCCCGGCGAGGTCCTGCTGGTCCTGTCCATCGCGGGTGTGTCGGCGTACCACTTCAGCCCCTGGATCGCCGTCGCCGTCGTTGTCCTGATGTTCACGGTGGTCGCCTCCTACCGGCAGAACGTGCACGCCTACCCGAGCGGCGGCGGAGACTACGAGGTCGCGAACACCAACCTGGGCCCGAAGGCCGGCCTCACCGTGGCCAGCGCGCTGCTCGTGGACTACGTCCTGACCGTGGCCGTGTCCATCTCCTCCGGGGTGGAGAACCTCGGCTCCGCGATCCCCTTCGTCGTCGAGCACAAGGTGCTGTGCGCCGTCGGCATCATCGTGCTGCTGACACTGATGAACCTGCGCGGGGTGAAGGAGTCCGGCAGCCTCTTCGCGATCCCGACGTACGTCTTTGTCGCCGGTGTCTTCATCATGATCGCGTGGGGCGCGTTCCGGGGCCTGGTTCTCGACGAGACCATGTCCGCCCCGACCGCCGACTTCGAGATCAAGCCCGAGCACGAAGGGCTGGCCGGCTTCGCCCTGGTCTTTCTGCTGCTGCGCGCCTTCTCCTCCGGCTGCGCGGCGCTCACCGGCGTCGAGGCGATCAGCAACGGCGTCCCCGCCTTCCGCAAGCCCAAGTCGAAGAACGCGGCGACCACCCTCGCCCTCATGGGCGGCCTCGCGGTCACCATGTTCTGCGGCATCATCGGGCTCGCCATGGCCACCGATGTGCACATGGCGGAGAACCCGGCCAAGGACCTCATCGAGGACGGCGTCCCGGTCGGCTCCGACTACGTCCAGAACCCGGTGATCTCGCAGGTCGCGGCAGCCGTCTTCGGCGACGGCACCTTCTTCTTCGTGCTGCTCGCCGCCGCCACGGCCCTGGTCCTCTTCCTCGCGGCGAACACGGCGTACAACGGCTTCCCGCTGCTCGGTTCGATCCTCGCCCAGGACCGCTACCTGCCCCGCCAGCTCCACACCCGCGGCGACCGCCTCGCCTTCTCCAACGGCATCGTGCTCCTCGCCGGCGCCGCCGCCCTGCTGGTGTGGATCTACGGCGCCGACTCCACGCGGCTGATCCAGCTGTACATCGTCGGCGTGTTCGTCTCCTTCACGCTCAGCCAGACCGGCATGGTCCGGCACTGGAACCGCCATCTGCGCACCGAGACGGACCAGGCCAAGCGGCGCCACATGATCCGGTCCCGGGCGATCAACACCTTCGGCGCCTTCTTCACCGGCCTGGTGCTGGTCGTCGTCCTCGTCACCAAGTTCTCGCACGGCGCCTGGGTCGCCCTGCTCGGCATGGTGATCTTCTACGTGACCATGAGCGCGATCCGGAAGCACTACGACCGGGTCTCCGAGGAGATCGCCGCCCCCGACGGCCCGAGCGACGACAGCGTCCGCCCCTCCCGGGTGCACTCCGTGGTCCTGGTCTCCAAGATCCACCGGCCGACGCTGCGCGCCCTCGCGTACGCCAAGCTGATGCGCACCGACACCCTCGAGGCACTCAGCGTCAACGTCGACCCCGTCGAGACCAAGGCCCTCAAGGCCGAGTGGGAGCGGCGCGGCATCGACGTCCCGCTGAAGGTCCTGGACTCGCCGTACCGCGAGATCACCCGGCCGATCATCGAGTACGTCAAGAACCTGCGCCGGGAGTCGCCGCGCGACGCCGTGTCCGTGATCATCCCCGAGTACGTCGTGGGCCACTGGTACGAGCATCTGCTGCACAACCAGAGCGCGCTGCGGCTGAAGGGCCGGCTGCTGTTCACGCCGGGTGTGATGGTGACGTCGGTGCCCTACCAGCTCCAGTCCTCCGAGGTCGCCAAGAAGCGGGCCCGCAAGCGGCAGGAGTGGAACGCGCCGGGTTCGGTACGGCGTGGTCCGGCGGAGACACGGGCGAAGGAGTCCTCGAAACAGTCGTAGACTGGTGGGCTGTTGTCCCGGCCTTTCCCCTGACGTATCTGGAGTCACCCCGCCATGCAGGCAGAACCGAAGAAGTCGCTGGTGGGGGAGGCGTACGAGGTCGAGGTCGGCCCGGTCGCCCACGGTGGCCACTGCATCGCCCGCACGGACGAGGGCCAGGTGCTGTTCGTACGGCACGCGCTGCCCGGTGAGCGGGTCGTCGCCCGGGTCACCGAGGGCGAGGAGGGGGCCCGCTTCCTGCGCGCGGACGCGGTCGAGGTGCTGTCGGCGTCCAAGGACCGCGTCGAGGCGCCCTGCCCGTACGCCGGTCCCGGCCGCTGCGGCGGCTGCGACTGGCAGCACGCCAAGCCGGGCGCGCAGCGGCGGTTGAAGGGCGAGGTCGTCGCGGAGCAGCTCAAGCGGCTCGCCGGGCTGACGCCCGAGGAGGCCGGCTGGGACGGCACGGTGATGCCCGCCGAGGGCGACAAGCTGCCCGCCGGGCAGGTCCCGCAGTGGCGCACGCGCGTGCAGTACGCGGTGGAGGCCGAGTCCGGCCGGGCGGGTCTGCGCCGGCACCGCTCGCACGAGGTCGAGCCCATCGAGCACTGCATGATCGCGGCCGAGGGCGTGAGCGAACTCGGCATCGAGCAGCGGAACTGGGCGGGGATGGAGTCGGTCGAGGCGATCGCGGCGACCGGTTCGCAGGACCGCCAGGTGATCCTGACGCCCCGCCCGGGCGCCCGCCTGCCGATCGTCGAGCTGGACAAGCCGGTGTCGGTGATGCGGGTGGAGGAGAAGGACGGCGGTGTCCACCGCGTCCACGGCCGCACCTTTGTCCGCGAACGCGCCGACGGCCGTACCCACCGGGTCGGCAGCGGCGGCTTCTGGCAGGTCCACCCGAAGGCGGCGGACACGCTGGTGACGGCGGTGATGCAGGGGCTGCTGCCGCGCAAGGGCGAAATGGCGCTCGACCTGTACTGCGGAGTGGGCCTGTTCGCGGGCGCGCTGGCCGACCGCCTCGGTGACGAGGGCGCGGTGCTGGGCATCGAGTCCGGCAAGCGCGCGGTGGAGGACGCCCGGCACAACCTCGCCGACTTCGACCGGGTCCGCATCGAGCAGGGCAAGGTCGAGTCGGTGCTGCCGCGCACCGGGATCACCGAGGTCGACCTGGTCGTCCTGGACCCGCCGCGCGCGGGAGCGGGCCGCAGGACGGTGGAACACCTCTCGTCCCTGGGCGCCCGCCGCATCGCCTACGTGGCCTGCGACCCCGCCGCGCTGGCCCGGGACCTCGCGTACTTCCGGGACGGCGGGTACCGGGTGCGGACGCTGCGGGTGTTCGATCTGTTCCCGATGACGCATCACGTGGAGTGCGTGGCGATTCTGGAGCCCGCCGCGAAGGGTCGCTGACCGGGACGGGGGGACCGTGGCGGTGAAAGTGCTGGTGGGGGCGCTGCTGTGTGCCGGCGCCTCCCTGCTGTTGTTCGGGGCCGCCTGGCGGGACGCGCTGCTGGCGCGGCGGTTGCGGCGGGCCGGAGTGCGGGTCCGGGGTTGGGTGGTCGCCAACAAGCGGGTCCATGACGAGGACCAGCACTACTGGGTGCCGGTCATCGCCTTCCGCGACGACTCCGGCACCCGCCAGACGTTCTCGCCCCGGATGCGCGGAACCGGCCTCGCCCTCGCGACCGGGCGGGAGGTTCCGGTCGTGTACCTGGAGCGGCGCCCCGAGACGGCACGGCTGGACCTGTGGTGGCACATGACCGGGATGTGGGTGCTCCTGCTGGCCGGCGGGGCGGTCTTTCTCTGCGCCGGCGTGCTGATCGTCGTCCTCGCGTCATGACCACCCGCCCCCTCGCGACCGGAGCACCGACCATGCGCCACCGAGCCCTGCCCCGCCGCCTCGCCGTGGCGGTCGCCGTCGCCACCTGTCTCGCGCTCGCGGGTTGTACCGCGGACGACTCGGCCTCGGACGGGGCGCCGCCCTCGCCCACGACCGTGACACCGCCGCCCGTGAGCGCCGGGTTCGACTATCAGCTCCAGGCTCCTTATGAGCCTCCGGCCGGGGTGTCCGTCGTCGCCCGTGACCATACGGCGGCGCCCGCGCGCGGGCTCTACAACATCTGTTACGTCAACGCCTTCCAGGCACAGCCGGGCGCGGAGCGGGAGTGGGACCCCGATCTGCTCCTCCGCGACAAGGCGGGTGCCGTCGTCATGGACGCGGACTGGGGGGAGGCGATGCTGGACATCCGCACCGAGGCCAAGCGGGAGCGGATCGCCCGGAAGGTGAACTCCTGGATCGACGCGTGCGCGGCCAAGGGGTACCGGGCCGTCGAGCCGGACAACTACGACAGCTACACCCGCGCCCCGCGCGGGCTGCTGACCGCGCGGGACGCGAAGGCGTTCCTCTCCCTCCTCGCCCGGCACGCGCACGAGAAGGGGCTGGCCATCGCCCAGAAGAACACCCTGGAGCTGGCCCCGGACCGCGAGGAGGTCGGCGTCGACTTCGCGGTGGTGGAGGAGTGCGGGCAGTACGACGAATGCGGGGAGTACGCGGCGGAGTTCGGCCGACACATGATTGTGATCGAGTACACCGACCGGGGCATGGAGAAGGCCTGCCAGGGCTGGGCGGACGAGATCAGCATCGTCCGGCGGGACCTGGATCTCGCGCCCGCCGGGGGGGAGGACCACGTCCGAGAGACCTGCGACAGCTACTGAACGAGCCGGCCGCCCCCTGCGCGGTCGGGTCGTGGTCACCGCGGTGGCGGTCGCGGCGGACGCCGAGCCGCACCCCTGGATCGATCAGAAACGCGCCTTCGCGGCGAGTTGCCGCCCGAGTGAGCGCCGGGGACCGGCACCGGACCGGATGGTCTCGTTCTGGTGGCCCCGCACCTTGCTCAAGAGTTCAACTCGCGCGGGTTTCAGAGTGGTTGATACGGCAATGATTTGGTTCCCGAACGCGGTGCGGGTCCTCGGTCACGGCCCGGTGGACCCCCGCACTGAAGGGGCGCTCAGTCGGATCTCGGGCCCAAACCGCCCCTCGGTGGAGATCGAAGAGGGGTTCGATCGCGCCCAAGTCGCGAGTTTCGGGCTTCCGTTCTGATCCGGACGGGGAGACTCCGAGCGATACTTGCCAAGTTCAGCGCGGGTGCGGTGGGGAATCGCGGACAGGATCCGACCGGATCGATTCCTCAACACGTCATGAATTACCCGTACCGCCGGGCCATTGTCCCTCGTTATGATGCGTCTCACGCGTCCGACACCCGTCCGGGAGTCGAGGAGCGGTCATGCGTTTCTTGAGCATCGGCCGTTAGCTTCGCGCCATTGAGTCGAACGGGGGCGGTTCGAAATGGGTGGTTTTCTTGGCGCATTACGGCGTCGTATGGAGGCGGCGGATCCCAGCCGTGAGGCCTTCAGCTTCGTCGGTGCCGAGTCAACCGCGCCCGCCCAGGAGGAACCCGGCTCTCCGGTCCGGAATCTGACGTACGGCGAACTCGACCGTCAGGCACGCCAGTTGGCGGCCTGGGTGCAGTCGCGGGGCGGCGCGAACCAACGGGTCCTGCTGCCCAGCTGTGAGGGTCCGCTGCAGATTGCCGCGCTGCTCGGCTGTTTCTACGCCGGTGCGACCGCGGTGCCCTGTCCGTCCCCGCTGGACGGCGGGCGCAATGTCCGCCGGCTGACCGCCATCGCCAAGGACGCCGATGTGGCGCTGGCGCTCGCCGACTCCGCCGTGGCGGCCGAGCTGTCCCGGCTCTTCGCGGGCAGCGACCTGGTGTGCCTCGCGGCGGACCGGGCCGCGCTGCCGGACCCGGAGGACTGGCGGCCGACGGTGGCGGCGGACGACGACCCCGCCCTCATCCAGTACACCTCCGGATCGGTGACCCAGGTCAAGGGCGTCCTGCTCAGCCAGCGCAATCTGCTGGCCGGACAGGAGGCCATCACCCGGGCCCTCGGGACGGACGAGCACTCGGTGATCGGCGGCTGGCTGCCGCCGTACCACGACATGGGTCTGGTGGGGCAGTTGATGCACCCGCTCCACCTCGGCGCCCGCGGTGTGCTCATGCCGGCCGCCACCTTCGCCATCCGGCCGCTCAGTTGGCTGCGGATGATCGACGCGTACGGCGTCACCGTGTCCGGCGGACCGGACTACGCGTACGACATGTGCGTGCGGGCGGCGACGGACGAGGAGGTGGAGCGGCTCGACCTGTCCTCCTGGCGGGTCGCCGTCAACGGCGCCGAACCCGTGCGGGAGGCCACCATGGCCGCCTTCGCGGAGCGGTTCGCCCCGGCCGGCTTCCGGCCCGAGGCGTTCTACCCCGCGTACGGCCTGGCCGAGGCGACCCTGCTGGTGACCGGCGGCAGTCCCGGGCAGCCGCCCGCGGAACGAGCGGTGGATCCCGTCGCGCTCGCCGCCGGGCGCATGACCGCACCACGGAACGGCTCCCGGAGCCGGACCCTGGTCGGCGTGGGGCGGCCGTACGGAGTGCAGATACGTATCGTCGATCCGGAGACCCGGCAGGTGCTGGAGCCGGGGCGGGTGGGCGAGATCTGGATCCGGGGCGAGAGTGTCGCCTCGGGCTACTGGCGGCGCCGCGCCGAGACCGAGGAGAGTTTCGGAGCGGTCACGTCCGCGCACGATGGATCGTTTTTGCGTAGCGGCGACCTGGGTGCCGTGGACGATCACGGCGAGCTGTTCGTGATCGGCCGGCTCAAGGAGGGTGTCGTCGTCAACGGGGTGGATGTCGCGCCGGAGGACATCGAGACCTCGGTCCAAGGCCTGAACCCCTTGTTCGGGGTCACGGCGGCAGTGACCACGGGGCCGGAACGCGACCGGCTCATCGTGATACAGGAAGTGCGCGAGAACGGCCTCCTCGACGGCGAACTGCCGTCGCTCGCCGAGGCCGTACAGACCTATCTCGACGGGGAGTTCGGAATCCCCGACGCCGTGATCCTGCTCGTCCGGCCGGGCGTGGTACGGCGCACCACCAGTGGCAAGCTTCAGCGCTCGGCCATGCGAGGGCTCCTCCGGAGCGGCGGCATCCGGCCGCTGTATCCCCGAGTACCCGCCTTCCAGGCCGACTTCAGTCCGAGTTGAGCACACCTCCGGTTGCTCGCCGGACCATCACGTGACCGGTCACGCGGGGCATCGCGCGACCGGCACCTCATCCAGTGTTTCCCCATGCTGCGGAACTTCAGCAGTGGAATGCACAGGCAACAGAGAGGATGCCGATGGACATCGAAGTGCTCGGCGCATGCAGAGTGATGCAGACCGGCAAGTCTGTGGTGCCTTCCGCGGTCAAGCCACGCAAGGTTCTCGCAGTACTGGCCCTCAACCCTGACCGTCCCGTCTCCGTCGGGATGCTGGTGGAGGAGGTCTGGGGCGAGACCCCACCGCCCAGCGTGGCAACAACCCTGCAGACGTACATACTTCAACTTCGGAACCTTATCACCTCCGCCATCGGAGGCCCATCACCGGATATGCCTCTGGGCGCGAAAAGTGTGCTCGTGACCCAGCCCGGCGGCTATCTGCTGGAGACCCAGGGCGGTTCCGTCGACGTCCGGGAGTACGAGCGGCTCTCCGGCGGCGGTCATCGGGCCCTGGAGAAGGGGGACTACGAGGCGGCGGCGGACCTGTTCCGCAAGGCGCTGTCGCTGTGGCGCGGCCCCGCCCTCGCCGACGTGGAGTGCGGCCGGGTGCTGGACGTCGAGGTGACCCGCCTCGAGGAGTCCCGCATGGGCATACTGTGCCGCCGTATCGAGGCGGATCTGCTCCTCGGACGCCACCACGAGATCATCGGCGAGCTGTTCGGGCTCGCGGCGCGGCACCCCCTCCACGAGGGCATCCATCTGCAGTTGATGCTCGCCCTGTACCGGGCCGGGCGGCGCACCACGGCGCTGGAGGTCTACCAGCGGCTGCGCGATGTGCTCGCCGGGGAGCTCGGGCTCGACCCGAGCTATGAACTGCAGTCGCTCCAGGGGGCGTTGCTCGACTCCTCCTCCGAACTACGGCTGGACCAGCCGCTCTCGCTCTTCAGAGTGCGGGCGCCGGGCCGGTACTGACGCATCCGTGCCGCCGGTTGCGCTGCTCCTGCCCGGTGCGGGAGCCCAGTACCCAGCGATGGCCTACGGCCTGTACCGGTACGAGCCCGCGTTCACCACGGCCATGGACACGGTCCTGGGGCTGCTGGGCGAGGCCGGGGAACGGTTGTACCGACTGTGGTCCTCCGGTGCGCGGCTGCGCACCGTGGCCGAGGTGCATCCGCTGCTGTTCGCGGTCTGCCACGCGCTCAGCGAGACGGTCCGGGACCGAGGGCTGCGCCCCGGCGCGGTCCTCGGCCAGAGTGTCGGCGAGATGGTCGCCGCCGTCCAGGCCGGAGTGCTTCCGCTGACCGACGCGGTGCGGCTGGTCTCGGTGCAGTCCGAGGCGCTCGCCGGGGCACCGGCCGGCGGGGCGCTCGCCGTCGCCGCGGCGCCGCCCGCGGTGACACCCCTGCTGCGCGGCGGGGCGGTGGTCGCCGCGTGCAACGGGCCGGGCCAGACGCTCGTCTCCGGTTCGGAGTTCGGGCTCGCCGCCACCCGACGGGCCCTGGAGGAGGCGGGGTTGACGTGGATGCGGGTGCAGGTGCCCGCGGGACTGCACGGTCCGCTGGTCGCCGAGGCGTGCCTCGACACCCTGCCGGAGTTCCAGGCGTCCGCGTTCACCCTTCCGCATACGCCGTTGCTGTCCGGGAGCGTGGGCGGCCGGCCCGAGCCCGAGCGGGCCGTGGATCCCGAGTTCTGGGCGCTGCAGCCGTCCCGTCCGGTGCTGCTGGACGCGGCGCTCGATCAACTGGCCACGCTCGGCTCGCTGTTGTGCGCCGAGGTGGGGCCGGGGCATGGCCTCTCCGTGCAGGCCCGACGGCACGGTCTTCGGGCGGTGTCCCTGCTGGACGGCTGCGCCGGGGCTCCGCACGAGGAGCGGGAACGGCTGCGGCAGGCCCTGGACGCACTGGTGCTCGGTGATCCCGTGGAACGGGTCGCCGACACCCGCGGCGCGAGGGTGGCGTGGTTACGGCCGCCGGGCGGGGGGTCGGCACGGGGCTGAGCCGTCCGGGGCCGCCGGACGGGGAATCTGAGCTGGGCATATGCCCGTGCGGAGGTGAAGGTGCAGTCCACCAGGGCTTGAGCGGTGCGGCGGAGGCTTGGTTCGTTCTCGTGCGGGTGGGGGCCCGCGCGAGGGCGGATCGGACCTACGGACCGCGAGGAGTGACATCCGGTGGAGCGAGCTGCGCATGCGACCACGGCCGAGGGACGGATCCGGAGCCGGACGGACGAACTGGAGCGGGCCCTCGCTCCGTTCGGGGACCGGGTGATCGGTCCGGAGGAGATCGTCCGCGCCGAACGCGTCCTCGACGACTGTGAGTTCGGTGCCGAGTTCGTGCCCGCCGAGTTCGGCGGCCGGCTCGAGCGGATCGACGGACTCGGCCGGGTCGTACGGCCCGCCTGCCGGCAGGACATCTCGCTCGGCTTCGGCTACGGGCTCAACTGCTTCTTCGCCTCCACCCCCGTCTGGACGGCCGGAGACACCGGGCAGCGCGAGTGGGCCGCCGCGCTGCTGCTCGGCGGTGGCCGCATCGCGGTCGCCCGCCCCGCCGTCACGCACGCCAACGACTTCGTGCGCGACGAGTTCACGCTGCGCCGGACCGAGGGCCGGCGACGGCTCGACGGCTCCAAGACCGCCGTGTGCAACTACGCCCGGGCCCGCGGGCTCACCGTCATCGCGGGATGTGAGGACGGCACGCACGAGATCGTGCTGATCGACCGCGAGATCCTGCCCGAGGGCGCGCTGCGCACCCTCCACCGCTACCGGACCGTCGGCCTCGACGGCTGTGAGTTCGGCGGTCTGGAGTTCTCCGACTGCCCCGTCCCGGACGAGGCCGTGGTGGGCGCCGCGGGCCAGGGCATGGAACTGGCCGTCCGGTGCTCGGTCGTCACCCGGGCGCTGCTGCCCTCCGTGCTGATCGCCGCCGGTGACACCATGCTGCGCACGGCCATGCGGTTCGCCGCGGAACACCGCGCCGATGACCCCTACGGTCCGCTCCGGTCGTCGTACGGGCGTGAGGTGCTGACCGGCGCCCTGCTGGACCTGCTGATCAGCGACAGCATCGCCCTGGCCGCCGCCCGTGGCATCCATCTGCTCCCCGACCGGGTGAGCGCCTGCGCCGCGGCCGCCGCCTACACCGTGCCCAAGCTGCTCCAGGACTCCGCGCACGATCTGTCCACCGTGCTGGGCGAGGCGTACTTCGACGCCAAGGGCCGCTACGGCGCCTTCGGGCGGATGGTGCGCGATCTGCCGCTGCTCGTCCAGGGCCACGCCGGCACCGCCGCCCGCCAGGCCATGCTCGTCGCCCAACTGCCGCATCTGGCCCGCAACTCCTGGCTCCAGGACGAGGCGCCGCCGGCCGCACTGCTGCGGCCCTGGGAGGACCTGCCGCCCGCCGACCTCGGCGCGCTCACCCCGGCCGGCGTCTCCGACCCGATCGTCCCGGTCCTCGGCGCCTGCGCCGACCTCGACGGCGACCTGGGCGAACTGGTCACCGCCTTCCTCGGGGAGCTGCGCGAGCTGCGCAAGCGGTTCGCCAGGATCACCCCGGGCGACGGCCTCTCCACCCCCGACACCCTCGCCCTCACCGACCGCTACGCGCTGGTCTGCGCCGCCGCGGCCAGTCTCGGCGTCTGGCGCGAGCACCACCAAGCCCGGCCGGGCACCTTCCTGGCCGACCCGGCGTGGATCACCGGCGCCCTGCACCGCCTGGGCGTCCTGCTGGGACTCGACGTACCGAAGGCTCCGCAGGAGGTCGTCGAGAAGCGTCTCTTCGACGCGGTCCTCGAACGCTACGAGCAGCACCGCTCCTACGACCTGTACGAGACGCATCTCGCAAAGTCCTGACCGGAAGGAAACGGCCCATGACTGCGCACGCCGACGACACACACGCCGCCGAGCAGGCAGGCGATCTGATCTCCGCGGTGGTCCAGGCGGTGCGGCGGGTCATCGACGACCCGGTGGCCGAAGTGGGCACGGACTCGCTGCTGCGGGAGGACCTGGGCTTCGACTCGGTCCTGATCATGCAGCTGAAGTACCGCGTCGAGCAGGCCGTTCCGGAGCTGGGCGAGCTGTCCCTGCCGGACATGATCGACAGCATGACGTCCGTGGGATCCCTCGTCGCCTATCTGCGCGACCGCCTGGTGAAGGCGGCCGTCTGATGGCCGCTCCCGCCGCCGGAGCCCCCGTGCTCGTGACCGGACCCGACGGTCAGTGGGACGAGGTCCTGCGCCCGCTGGCCACCCGCGGCACCGTCGTGACCTACGGCAGAGTCGCCGACTGGCTTCCGGAGGACACAGGAGAAAGGGTTCTGCGCCCGTTGCTCGGCCCCCGTGACTGGGGCCGCTTCCAACGGCTGAGCCACCGCCGGGTCCGCGAGGGCTTCCTCGCCTCCCGGCTGCTGCTGAAGCACACCGCGGCCAAGGTGCTGGCCAGCCGCCCCGAGGCGGTGGACCTGGCGTACAAACCCGGTGGCCGGCCGTACCTGCGCGGCTGCGACCAGATCGACATCAGCCTCAGTCACACCGAGGAGGTCATGGTCGTCGGGGTCACCCGGCGCGGACTGCTCGGCGTGGACGTGGAGCGCGCCGAGCGCCCGATGGTCGGCACCGGTGTCGAGTTCCAGGCCTGCACGCCGCACGAGCGGGCGCTGCTGGACTCGGTGCCCGAGCAGACCCGCAACAGCGCCCTGGTCCGGCTCTGGACGCTGAAGGAGGCGTACAGCAAGGCCATCGGCCAGGGACTGCGCTTCCGCTTCACCGAGTTCGGCTTCACCCTGGACGACGCGCGCATCCGGCTGCAGCGCCCGGACGGCTCCCCGGGCACCGGCCCGGAGTGGAGCTTCGGCACCTACGCCCTGGAGTCCGACTACGTGGTGAGCGCCGCCCTGCGCGACGAGGGCTTCGGCGCCGCGGCCGACACGGCCGCCGACACCACGCTCGACCAGAGCCTGCTCGGTGTGCTGCTGGGCCGGCTCTGAGCCGTCGGCTCGCCGCGCACCACGTGCCCTCGCGGCACCCCCCGTACCGCCCCCCTTCACCGTTCACCGCATCCCAAGGAGGCACCCACCCATGACCACAGCGGACCCCAACGACCGCTTCACCCTCTCCGAGCTGCTCCGGCTCCTGGCGGACAGCGCCGGCGTCCCGGAGGGCGTCGACCTGGAGGCCGAGGACGTCGTCGACACACCGTTCTACCGGCTCGGATACGACTCACTGGCACTGCTCCAGGTCACGGGGCGGCTCAAGCGCGAGTACGGGCTCATGCTGCCCGACACGATCGTCGCCGACGCTCCCACCCCGCGAGCCCTGCTCACCGTCATCGCACACGCACGTGCGGCCTGAAGCGGCGCGCGCCTTGTGCGCGCGCCGCTTTCGCGGCTTTGGCCGTTGCGGCCCCGGCCCTCGCGGTCCGGACAAAGCAGTACCGGCCGCGTACCTCCCCGGAAGTTCCGGAGAAGGTACGCGGCCGGTTCGTGCGCTCCAGCTCTGGCACTCTCCCGGCTGGGGGAGGGCCGGGAAGATCAGAAGCTGGGCGCGGCGGTGGGCGACCTCAGCTGGCCCAGGTAGGGGTGCCACAGGTGGGTCGGGTCGTTCTCCACGGCCTCGATGATCTCCCACATCGCGGAGAGGGCCTTCGGCTCCTGGTCGTCGTAGACGTCGCCCTGGAGCATCTTGAGGATGTCCAGCCGGTAGCGGTCGTCCTGCACGAAGGCCGTGAACAGGATGTTGAGGCGGTAGTAGGCCTCGATGAAGCGGTGCCAGTAGCCCACCGCCTTGCGGAGCTTGTTCTCGTAGGCGGCGAAGCGCTCGTGCTTGAAGTCGCCGGCCTCGGCGGCGGCGATGATGTCCTTCGCCGCGAGCCGGGCGCTGTTGAGCGCCACGGAGACACCGGAGGAGAAGATCGGGTCCACGAAGCGGGCGGCGTCGCCGATGAGGACGTAGTTGTCGCCGGCGATCTGCTTCATGCCGTAGCTGTAGTCCCCCTCCGTCTTCATCGGCTTGACCTGGTCGCAGTTCTTCAGCACGTCGAGCAGCTCCGGGCGGGAGGCCACGGTCTCCCAGAAGTACTTCTCGCGGTCGCCGCCGTACTCCTGGAACCGCTTCTTCTGGCTGACGACACCGATCGAGGTGATGGTGTCGGTGATCGGGATCTGCCACACCCAGGTGTCGAGCAGGGGGAGGAAGTGGATGAAGATGTAGTCGGCCTGGTCCTTGTTGACGGCGAGGGCCTTGCGGTCCAGACCGTCGAACCACGTGTGCACGGCGTACTGGTTGAAGACCGGGTCCGGGATCTTGTGCTTGAGCTGGTTGCCCAGACGGGTCTGGCGGCCGCTCGCGTCCACGATCATCTTCGCCGTGATGAGCGTCGACGAGGAGCCGACCTTCACCTCCACGGACGGCACTTCGCCGTCGAAGTCGACCTTGCCGACCCGGACGCCCTGGAAGACCTTGGCGCCCAGCTCCTCGGCGTGCTTGAGGAGGATGTGGTCGAACTTGCTGCGGTCGACGTGGAAGGTGTGGTCGCGGTCCACGCCGTCCTGATCGCGCTCGCTGAACAGGACCTCGGCGGCGCGGAAGTCGTGGTTCAGGCCGCGGAAGCCGTTGTGGTTGATGTCGCGGTCCTCGGCGGAGGTCCAGGCGGCGCCGAACTTCTTCGGGAAGCCGGCCGCCTCGATCTTGTCCATGGCCCCGATCTCCAGGAGCACCGGGGTGGTGGCCGGGACCAGGGACTCGCCGACGTGCTCACGAGGAAAGTTCTCCGCCTCGAACACGGCCACAGACAGCCCGGCCTTGGCCAGGTACGAGGCCACGGTCGATCCCGCGGGGCCGCCGCCGATGACTGCGACGTCGAATTGTGCGTCCACGATGCTCTCTCTTCCTTCGGTCGGTTCAGGCAGCGGGCTGCGGAGCCAGGGAGTAGACCATGTCCGTGATGGCCGCCAGGTTTGCGAAGTTCCGGCCGGTGATGTGCGTCGGGGGCACGACGACCCCCAGCTCGGTGCGGATGAACGAGAGCAGCAGGGAGGTGTTCATGGAGGTGAGGACGCTCCACTCCAGCAGCGGGGTGTCGTCCGTCAGCTCCGAAACCTCGCTCTCGCCGAGGAACTGCTGCTCGATGTACTCGCCGATCCTGCGACGGATCTCTTCATGGGACAGCGCCGCCACTGGGGCCTCCTGTTGGTCTCGGACGTGGTCGTGGGGGGAGAGCCGTACAGGCGCCGATGCTGGGCGCTGTCGGTGGAGGTTCACTCGGCAACCGCTCGGGCGACCTCGCCACGGGCGGCGACGAAGCGCCGGGAGCCGGCCGCGAACCGGGTGAGCCGAGCCCCCAGCGCGGCCCTGAACTCGGGCTCCTGGAGGAAGAAATGGCCGCCGGAGACCAGCGTGAAGTCGAAGACCCCGGTGGTGATCCGGGACCACGCGGCCATGGAGGAGGGATCGGTGAGGACGTCCTTGCGCCCGGCGAACGCGGTCACCGGGATCGTCAGCCGCGGACCGGGGGCGTGCGTGTAGGTCTCGACGACCTTCAGGTCGGTCCGGATGGCCGGCAGATAGAACTTCAGCAGCTCCGGCTCGGCGAGCAGTGCCTCGGGCAGTCCGCCGATGCGCTGCAGTCCCTGCACGAAGCCCTCGTCGGGCAGATGGTGGAAGGGTCGGTGCGACAGCGGCTCGGTGGGGCCGTTGCGGCCGGACACCAGCAGCAGCTCCGGCGGAGTGCCCTGGGCCGTCAGCGCCCGCGCGGCCTCGTAGCCGAGCAGGGAGCCGAAGCTGTGCCCGAAGATCGCGTACGGCTCGTGCCGGCGCTCGCCGATCAGCCGTACCGCCTCCTCGGTCAGGGCGGAGAGGCCGTGCAGCAGGGGTTCGCGCACCCGGGTGCCGTGCCCCGGCAGTTCCAGCGGTACGACGGAGACGTGGTCCGGCAGATCGGCCGCGAGCCGGATGTACGGATGCGCGCTGCCGCCCGCGTGGGCGAGACAGAACAGCGTCAGCTGGGGGTCGGTGGTCAACAGAGGGCTTCCTTCCGCGAGCGAGGGACGTCGGCGGTCGTTCGACGGGGATCGCAACAGGGGGCGCTCAAGCTGCCGTCGACACGTGTTCGAGAGGGGAGGGGCAGCGTCCGCCGGTTCTCGCGTGGGTGCTCGGCGGCTTTGTTCGTGGTGTTGGGCGGTTCTCGCCGTGGTGCTGGGCGGTGCTTGTCGTGGTGCTCGCCGGTGCTTGTGGTGGTGCTGGGCGGTTCTCGCCGTGGTGCTGGGCGGCTCTTGTCGTGGTGCTCGCCGGTGCTTGTGGTGGTGTTGGGCGGTGCTTGTCGTGGTGCTCGCCGGTGCTTGTGGTGGTGTTCGGTGGTTCTCGTCGTGGTGCTCGCCGGTGCTTGTGGTGGTGTTCGGTGGTTCTCGTCGTGGTGCTCGCCGGTGCTTGTGGTGGTGTTGGGCGGTGCTTGTCGTGGTGCTCGCCGGTGCTTGTGGTGGTGTTGGGCGGTGCTTGTCGTGGTGCTCGCCGGTGCTTGTGGTGGTGTTCGGTGGTTCTCGTCGTGGTGCTCGCCGGTGCTTGTGGTGGTGTTCGGTGGTTCTCGTCGTGGTGCTCGCCGGTGCTTGTGGTGGTGGTCGGTGGTTCTCGCCATGGCGTTCGCCGGTGCTTGTCGTGGCGTTCGCCGGTCCTCTTCGTGGCGGCCGCCGGTTCCGGGGTGTTCCTCGTCGGCTCCTGGTGGACTTCCGGACGGGCTCGCGGAGCGACTCCCGCCGGGTTCCTGGCCGGAAGACGCCGCCCGGATACGGCCGCTCGGCAGCGGGTCGGTCGGCCGGTTTCGGCGGGCCGCACGCTCGCGACTCCTAACGGACGCCCGCCCGTTCTCCCCGTCGACCCGCTCCCGGGAGGGGCGAGGATCGGCCATCCTCACGCACTCTCAAGGGCGTCTTGAGTCGGTCTCCCTACCGTCGCTTTCGGCCGCACTTGAGGGAGAGAGGTGCCACGGTGAGCGGAACTGTGCAGGGGGCCACCCCCCAGGAGATCACCCCCGAAGCGGTGGAGAACTGGCTGGTGGAGCAGATTGCTCAACGGACCCTGCTGCCCCCGGCGACGGTGTCGGTCCACCTGTGCTTCGACGAGTTCGACATCGATTCCGCGGACAGCCTGGTCATCACCACGGCCTTGGCGGACTGGCTCGGTGACGAGGTGGATCCCCGCGCCCTCGTGAGGTATCCGACGATCCGGTCGCTGGCGGGATACCTGGCAGGCCGACGCCGTCAGGTCACAACAGGAGGAACTCCGGTCCATGGCTGAGAACCGACGGTACGAGCCGCGCCCCGACGACATCGCAGTCGTCGGGGCCGGTTGCCGCTTCCCCGGCGGCGTACGCGACCTCGACGGGCTGTGGCGGGTGTTCATGGACGGCGTGGACGTCGTCCAGCCGGTGCCCGCCGACCGCTGGAGCGAGGACTTCCACCACCCCGACCGGCACAACCCCGGCACCACGTACTGCCGTGAGGGCGGATTCCTCGACGAGATCGACCGGTTCGACGCCGACTACTTCGGCGTCTCCCCGCGCGAAGCCCGGGGCATGGACCCCCAGCAGCGGCTGCTGCTGGAGGTGTGCTCCGAGGCCATGGAGGACGCGGGCCTGCCGCGCGGCGACTGGGAGGGCAGCCGGACCAGTGTCCACATGGGCATCCTCGGCTCCGACTATCTGCTGCTGCACGCCCGGACCTCCGGCATCCGCGCCATCGACCCCTACTTCGCCTCCGGCAAGGAGTTCAGCTTCGCCGCCGGACGCATCGCCTACACCTTCGGGCTGCACGGTCCCGCGATGACCGTCAACACCGCCTGTTCCTCCTCGCTCGTCGCCGTCCATCTGGCCTGCCAGGCACTGCGCAACGGCGAGGCCGACACCGCGCTCGCGGGCGGCGTCAACGTGATCGTGGCGCCCGAACTCTCCGTCTTCATGGGCAAGGTGCAGGCGCTGTCCCCCACCGGACGGTGCCGCCCCTTCGACGCCCGCGCCGACGGCATCGTCCGCGGCGAGGGCTGCGGAGTCGTCGTGCTCAAGCGCTACGCCGACGCGGTGCGCGACCACGACCGCATCCACGGGCTCATCCGCGGCTCGGCCGTCAACCAGGACGGCCGCAGCGCCGGACTGACCGCCCCCAACGCCGTCGCGCAGCAGGACCTGCTGCGCGCGGCGCTGGCGTCGGCGTCCCTCACGCCCGAGGAGCCGGTGTTCGTCGAGGCCCACGGCACCGGCACCCCGCTCGGCGACCCGCTGGAGATCTCCGCCCTCACCGAGGTGATCGGCCGCACCCGGACCGCCGACGACCCGCTGCTGGTCGGCTCCCACAAGGCCCACTTCGGGCACATGGACTCGGCCGCCGGCATCGCCGGACTCCTCAAGACCCTGCTGGTGCTCCGGCACCGCACGGTCCCCGGCCAGATCCACCACGTCTACCCGGCGCCGATGATCGACTGGGACTCCTCCGGGACGCTCGTCCCGGTGGAGCACGTACGGCTGCCCGGCGAGGACGTCTCCCTGGCCGCCGGAGTGAGCGCTTTCGGGCTCTCCGGCACCAACGCGCACGTGGTGCTCGGCAGCGTCCCGCAGCCCGCCGCCCCCGAGGAGCCCGCCGGACCGCACACCCTCCTGGTCTCCGCCACCACCGCCGAGGGACTGCGCAAGCTGGCCGCCGACTACGCCGGAGCGCTCGCCGATCCGGTCGGCCCGGCCGCCGCCGCGTCCGCCGCGCGGCGCACCCACCACAAGCACCGGATCGCCGTCGTCGGCAAGGACGCCGCCGAACTCACCGCGGCGCTCACCGACATCGAGGGCGGCCGCGCGGCCGAGAACCCGCCCAAGCTGGTCCACGTCTTCTCCGGCCAGGGCTCGCAGTGGCCGCGCATGGGCATGGACCTCGCACAGCGCGAACCCGTGGTCCGCGACACCCTCGACGACATCGACGAACTGCTGCGCGCCGAGGCCGGCTGGTCGCTGTACGACGTCCTGCGCGACGCCGACCCGGCCCGGGTGAAGGCCACCGACGTGGCCCAGCCCGCCGTCTTCGCGGTCCAGGTCGCCCTCGCCCGGCTCTGGCAGTCCTGGGGGGTCCGCCCCGACGCGGTGATCGGCCACAGCATGGGCGAGGTCGCCGCCGCGCACATGTCCGGGGCTCTCGAACTCGAGGACGCCGTACGGCTGGTGATCCACCGCGGTCGCCTGATGCACCGCGCCGCGGGCACCGGGAAGATGGCCAACGTCGAGCTCGGCGCGGACCTGGTCCAGGAGCGGCTCGCCGCCCGGCACCCCGAGGTGTGCGTCGCCACCGAGAACGGACCGGCCTCCGTCGTCATCGCCGGGCCCAAGGAGGCCGTCGAGGCGGCGGTCCGGGAACTCGCCGACGACGGTGTCAACGTGGTGGCCCTCCCGGTCGACTACGCCTTCCACTCCCCGCTGATGCAGCCCTACGCCGACGAACTCGCCGAGCTGCTGCGGGACCTGCGGCCGAACGCGCCGACGGTGCCGTTCCTGTCCACCGCCCTGCCGGGGCAGGACGTCCCGCTGGACGCCGCCTACTGGCACGCCAACCTGCGGGAGCCGGTGCGGCTGTGGCCCGTCGTCGACGGCCTGCTCGCCGAGGGTGAGACGGCGTTCGTCGAGATCGGCGCGCATCCGGTGCTCGCCCGGCCGATCCAGGCCGCCCTCGCCCACCGCGAGCGGCGCGGTCCCGTCGTGTCCTCGCTGGTCCGGGGACAGGACGGTCCGACGATGCTGGCCCGCTCGCGGGCCACGCTGCATGTCGCGGGCATCGACGTCGACTGGGCCGCCGCGCACGGCGGGCCGGTCCGTCCGGTGTCGCTGCCGCCGCACCGCTGGGCCGACGAGCGGTTCTGGCTGGACGGCGTGGAGCGGGGCGAGCAGGGTTCGGGACCGGCGGATCTGGACGGGCTGCGGGCCGAGGTGCGGCTGGTCGACGCGAGTGGGCGGGTGGTCGCGGAGCTGGGGGCCGACGCCCAAGGTGCGGGGTCCTCCGGGGGCTCCGCGCCGGCTGCTCCTGCCCCTGCCCCTGCCCCTCCTGTTCCGGTGCCTGTTGCTGCTCCGGTTGCTGCTTCTGCTCCTGCGCCGGTGGCTGTCGCCGCCGTCGAGGAGCCTGTCGAGGCCGCTTCCCATGAGCGGGAGCATGTCGCCTCCACCGTGCACGCCGTGCTGGCGAAGGTGCTCGGGCACGGGCCTCGGAAGAGGCTGCCGCGTACTCGGGGATTCTTCGAGCTGGGGATCGACTCGATCTCCGTCGCCGAGTTCGCCCGGAGGGTCGCCGAGGAACTCCGGGTTCAGGTCGACGGCGCGGATGCGCTGGCGCACGGCACGATCGACGGGTTCACCGACTTCATCATGACCTTGACTCCGGAGCCTGTTGCTTCTTCGGAGTCGGATGGTGTGGCCTTCGAGGAAGAGAGTGCCTCGGCAGGTGGTCTGTCGTCTGACGCGCCGTCCGGGCCGGTCGCGCAGTTCCCCGCGCCCCTTCCCGGCGCTGACCAACCGGAGGATTCCCAGACCCCCGAGCCCATCGCCATCGTCGGGATCGGGTGTCGGTTGCCCGGCGGAGTGTCCGGCCCCGACGACTTCTGGAAGTTGCTCGATTCCCGGGTCGACGCCAGCGGGGATGTTCCCACCTCCCGGTGGGACCCCTCCGCCTTCGACGGGGTGCCCGCCCGTGGGTCCTTCCTCGAGGAGGTCGACGGGTTCGACAACTCCTTCTTCCGGATCTCGCCCCGCGAGGCCCGCACCATGGACCCGCAGCAGCGGCTGTTCCTGGAGGTGGCCTGGGAGGCGCTGGAGGACGCCGGGGTTCCGGCGGACCGGATGAGCGGCACCCGCACCGGTGTGTTCGTCGGGCTCAACACCACCGACTACCAGCAGCTGGTGACCCGTCGCGAGACCGACGTCGACCTCTACTACGGCACCGGCAACTCCTTCAGCGCGACCGCGGGCCGCATCTCCTACTTCCTGGGACTGCGCGGTCCGAGCATCGCCGTGGACACCGCATGCTCCTCCTCCCTCACCGCCGTGCACCTGGCCTGCCAGAGCCTGCGCGCGGGGGAGAGCCGGCTGGCGCTGGCCGGCGGGGTCAACGTGATGGCCACCCCGACGGTCTTCCTCTCCATGGGAGCCGCCGGGGCGCTCGCCCCCGACGGACGGTGCAAGACCTTCGACGACTCCGCCGACGGCTACGGCCGGGGCGAGGGCGCCGGTGTGGTCGTTCTCAAGAAGCTCTCGAGCGCCCTGCGCGACGGTGACCGGGTGTACGCGATCATCCGGGGCAGCGCGGTCAACCAGGACGGGGCCAGCGGCGGGTTCACGGTGCCCAGCGGCACCGCCCAGGAGGAGGTCATCCTCTCCGCGCTCGACCAGGCCGGGATCGAACCGCACGAGGTCGACTACGTCGAGGCGCACGGAACCGGCACCCGGCTCGGCGACGCCGTGGAACTGCGCGCCCTGGCGGGGGCGTTGGGTTCCGGGCGGCAGCCCGACCGACGTCTGCTCGTGGGCTCGGTGAAGACCAATGTCGGCCACCTGGAGGCCGCCGCCGGAGTCACCGGACTGATCAAGACGGTGCTGGCGCTCGGGCGGGAGCGCATTCCCGCCCAGCTCCACCTGACCGAACCGACCCGCCAACTCGACTGGGCGAAGCTGCCGGTGAGCGTGGCGGCGGAGCCGGTGGCGTGGCCGCGCGGCGAGCAGCCCCGGATCGCGGGCATCAGCGCCTTCGGCTTCACCGGCACCAATGCCCACGTCCTGGTCCAGGAGGCCCCCCGGCAGCCGGCGCCCCAGCAGACCACCGGGCCCGTGCGGCCCTGTGTGCTGACCGTGTCCGCCGCGACCCCGGACGCCCTGACCGCGGCGGTCGCCCGGATGCGCGAGCGGGTCCGCGCCGCCGCCGACAGCGAGCTCGCCGACCTGTGCTGGACGGCGGGCGCCCGCCGCGCCCATCTCGCGCACCGGGTCACCGCCGTGGGACGCACCCGCGACGAACTCCTCGCCGCCCTGGACCGGGCGCGACCGGTACAGGCCCGCGACGAGGCGTCGGTGCTGTTCGTCTACGGCCGGACCCCCGCCGACATGTCGGCCTACGACGAGGTGTTGGCCGGCGACCCGGAGGCCGCCGAGACCTACCGTGCCGCCCTCGCCGAGGCACACGAGGTCCTGCGCGCCGAACTCGGCGAACCCGAGGGCCCGGCGCACCCGGGCAGCGTGGAGCACGCGGGCGAGGTGTTCGCGGGCCAGCTCGCCACGACCGCCTTGTGGCAGGTGCTCGGCGTCCAGCCCGACGCGGTCGTCGGCTGGGACATCGGCGAGTACGCCGCCGCCGTGGTCGCGGGCGACCTCGCGCTCGTCGACGCCGTACGACTGCTCGCGGCCGGCGTGCCCGTCCCCGCGCAGCCCGACGGGGCGCGGGTGGCCCGTCACTCCGCCGCCAACGGCTGGAACGCGCTGGCCAACGAGGTCATCATGGCCGGCCTCGACGTCCTGCTGGACATCGGCACCGGCAGCCGCGCCATCCGCATGCTGGGCGCCGCCCTGGACGCGGCGGCGGAACCGGGGGAGTCCATCCCGGTCCAGCTCACCGCGCCGCGCCGGCGGCAGCCCAGCGGCGTCGAGAAGGCCTACCTCGGCCCGATCGAGCTGCTGGAACTGGCGGCCACGCTGCACGCCCACGGGGTGAGCGTCGACTGGGACCGGCTGGTGCCCGGAGCGCACCGTCCGGTACGGCTGCCCGCCTACCCCTGGCAGCGCAAGGCCTATTGGGTGGACACTCCGTACTCGGTGGAACCCCGCCCGCAGTCCGAGCCGCAGCCCGCGGCCCAGGCCGCGCCGGAGCCCGCCGGTGATCTGGCCACCGAGCTGCTCGCCCTGTCGCCCGACCGGCGGGAGGAGAAGCTGGTCGACCTGCTGCTCAGGCTGGTCGGGCAAGTGCTCGGGGAGGAGGCCGACGTCTCGCCCGACCAGGGCTTCTTCGACCTCGGTATGGACTCGGTGCTCTCGCAGGACCTCAAGCAGCGCGCCGAGCGTGAGCTGGGCCTCGAACTGCCCGGCACCGTCATGTTCGAGTGCCCGAACGTCACGTCCTTCGCTCGCTTCGTCCTCGACGAGGTGCTCACCGAACCGCAGGACCAGGCCGCACCCGCCGAGGCCGCGGCGGCCGCGCAGGAACCGGCCGAAGACCTGGAAGAGCTCGACGACGACTCTCTGCTGAGCCGTCTCGACGACGCGCTGGCGTCGTCCGAAGCCCTGTTGACCGAGGGAGACTGACCATGACGACCCCGGACTACCGGGCCAAACTCGTCGAAGCCGTCCGCACCATCGAGAAGCTCAAGGGCGAGCTGGCGAAGAACCGCAGCCGCCCGCTGGACGAGCCGATCGCCGTGATCGGGCTCGGCTGCCGGCTGCCCGGCGGTGCCGACAGCCCCGACTCCCTGTGGCGGATGCTGGTCGAAGGGACCGACACCATCCGGGAGTTCCCGGCGGAGCGCGGTGACGCACAGGCGGTCTTCGACGACGACCCCGACCAGCCCGGCAAGGCGTACGTCACGCAGGGCGGCTTCCTCGACGAGCGCGTCGACCTGTTCGAACCCGGCGTCTTCGGCATCTCGCCGCGCGAGGCCGTCGGCATGGACCCGCAGCAGCGGATCGTGCTGGAGGTTGCCTGGGAGGCGCTGGAGCGGGCCGGGTACGCGCCCGACCGGCTCACCGGCAGCGCCACCGGCGTCTACTTCGGGGTGTCCACCACCGACTACGCCCGGCTGCGGCAGAGCGAGGGCGACATCCGGGACGTCGACGCCTACCAGCTGGTCGGCGAGCCCAGCTTCGTGGCCGGCCGCATCTCCTACACCCTCGGCCTGATGGGCCCGAGCAAGGTCGTCGACACGACCTGCTCCTCCTCCCTGGTCGCGTTGCACGAGGCCTGCCAGGACCTGCGCACCGGCGAGTGCGACATGGCGCTCGCGGGCGGCGTCAACCTGATGCTCTCGCCGTACGGCTTCGTCATGATGAGCAAGTTCGGCGGGCTCTCCCCGGACGGGCGCTGCAAGACCTTCGACGCGAGCGCCAACGGCTATGTGCGCGGCGAGGGCGCCGGTGTCGTCGTCCTCAAGCGCTACTCCGACGCGCTGCGCGACGGCGACCCCGTGCTGGCCCTGGTGCGCGGCTCCGCCGTCAACCACGACGGCCGCAGCAGCGGTCTGACGGTGCCCAACCCGGCGGCCCAGCAGGGCGTCATCCGGGGCGCCCTGCAACAGGCCGGGATCGCCCCCGGTGACGTGGACTACGTGGAGGCGCACGGCACCGGTACCGCGCTCGGCGACCCGATCGAACTGCGGGCGCTGCAGGCCGTGATCGGGCGCAACCGCCCGGCCGACAGCCCGCTGAAGGTCGGCTCGATCAAGACCAACATCGGTCACCTGGAGTCGGCGGCCGGTATCGCCGGTGTGCTCAAGCTGGTCCTCGCCCTGCAGCACGGCGAGCTCCCGCCGCACCTGCACTTCAACGACCCCAACCCGAACGTCGACTGGGGCAAGCTCAACGTCGAGGTCACCAAGGACGGCGGACCCTGGGGCGGCACCGGTGAGCGGCCGCGCATCGGCGGCATCAGCAGCTTCGGCGCGAGCGGCACCAACGCGCACGCCGTGATCAGCGCCGTACCGGTGAAGGCCGAGCCGGCCGCGGCCACCGGCCCCGAGGTGCTGACCCTGTCCGCGCACTCCGCCGAGGGGCTCGCGGAACTCGCCGGCCGGTACGCCGGTCATCTGCGCGACAACCCCGAGGTGCCGCTCGCCGACATCAGCTGGACCAGCCAGGTCGGCCGGTCCCGGCAGCGCAACGGACTCGCCGTCACCGGCTCCACCGCGGGCGAACTCGCCGACGCGCTGGCGGCGTTCGCGCGCGGGGAGCGGGCCTCCGGCGCCGTCACCGCCGAACTGCCCGTCCACAAGCACCGCAAGACGGCCTGGCTGTTCACCGGCCAGGGTTCGCAGTACGCCGGAATGGCCCGGGGCCTGGCCGACGAGCCCGCCTTCCGGACCCCGTTCGACGAAGCCGCCGCCCTGTTCGACGTCCATCTGGACCGTCCGCTGGCCTCCGTGGTGTGGCCGGAGCCCGGCCAGGAGTCGCCCGTCGACGACACCCGCTACACCCAGCCGGCCCTGTTCGCCGTCGAGTACGCGCTCGCCCGGATGTGGCAGTCCTGGGACCTGAAGCCCAGCGGACTGCTCGGACACAGCATCGGCGGCATCGTCGCCGCCTGCATCGCGGGCGTCTTCGATCTCCAGGACGCCGTCAAGCTGGTCGCCGCCCGCGCCGCCCTGATGGCCGCGCTGCCGACGGGCGGCGCCATGGCCGCCCTGGACTGCGACGAGGCCACCGCCCGCGCGGCCATCGCCGGCTACCGCGACACGGTGTCGCTGGCCGGGGTCAACGGCCCGTCCAGCGTGGTGATCTCGGGCGCCGCCGCCGATGTGGACGCGGTGCGCGCGACGCTGGAGCAGCGCGGCACGCGCACCACCCGGCTGACCGTCAGCCACGCCTTCCACTCGCCGCTGCTGGCGCCGATGCTGGCGGACTTCCGCGAGGTCGCCCAGTCGCTGACCTACCGGACCCCGACCCTGCCGCTGGTCTCGGACCACACCGGACGCCCCTGGACCGCCGAGGACAGCGGCCCGGAGTACTGGGTGCGGCACGCGGCCGGCACGGTCCGCTTCCACGACGGCCTCACCGCGCTGCACGCGGAAGGGGCCCGCACCTTCCTGGAGATCGGCCCCTCCCCGGTGCTCAGCGGCATCGGCGAGCGCACCGGCCTGGACGGCGACTGCCGCTACGTGCCGTCCCTGTACAAGCCGAGGGCCGGCGCACCCGAGGACCGCACCGCCGTCCAGCGGGCGCTGGGCTTGCTGCACCTGCGCGGCGAGACCGTGGACTGGGCGGCGGTGCACTCGGGTTCCGGCCGCACCCCCCGCCGGGTGGCCCTTCCGGTCACCCCGTGGCACGGCGAGCGCTACTGGTACGAGGAGCGCCGGGAGGCGTCCCGGGCCGCCGCCGCGGGGACTCCGGTGCCGCAGGCCGGGATCCGGCTGCACAGCGCCGTACCGACCTACGAGCTCCAGCTGGACGCGCCCGATTGGGACCGCTACGCGCGAACCGGTTCGGACGGCTTCCGGTTCCTGCCGGTCGGCTCGCTGGGCCGGGCGGCGCGGGCGGCGGCCGCCGACGCGCTGGGCGGGGTGTGGTCCTGCGTCGAGAAGCTCGACGTGTTCCAGCCCCCGCCGATGGACCGGGCCGGACGGGTCCTGCAGATCACCGTGAACGGCGACGACGACGGCTGCGCGATCGTCGAACTGCTGAGCCAGACCCCGGCCGAGGCGGCCGCCGGAGCGCCCTGGACGCGGCACGCCCGCGCGGTCCTGCGGCGCCGGGCCAGCACCCGCTCGCGGCACTCCGGCAGCAACGCGCCCACGCTGGCCGGGCACGAGTACGGGGACGAACTGCACTACGAGACGGCCTCGTTGTCGGACGCCCTGATCGGCGCCGTGGTCTCCGCGCACCGCGGTGACGAGGGCGTGCTGGTGGCCCTCGGCCTGGACAGCGAGGAGATCGCCGACCACGCCGTGCAGGTCTTCGACGCGGCCGTCGCCGCCGTGTCCTGGGACGCGGGACTCAGCGAGGCGGGCTTCGCCGGACGGATCACCGAGGCCACGCTGGAATCGCTGGACGGCGCCCGCTACGTACGGGCCATCGCCCAGGGCGGCAAGGAGCCCGGCACGGTCTCCGGCAGCGTCGACCTGTTCGCCGAGGACGGCGCCTACCTGGGCGGCATCCGCGAGCTGATGGTCGTCAGCGAGCGCGCGTCCGCCGCGGCCCCCGCCGCGGCGCCCTGGCGGCACCCGGACGAGTTGCTCACCCGGCTCGAATGGCAGGAGATCGAACCGGCACCCGCCGCCCCGGACCTGTCCGGGCAGGGCTGGCTGCTGGTGCCGGACCGCACCGGCACCGCGCGCCGGCTGGCCACGGCGCTGCGGGCCCGGGGCGCGCACTGCCGCATCGAGGAGTCCGGCGCCCCCGACCTGGACGACTGGCTGCGCGAGCTGCCCGACGGGGTCACTCCGCACCGGGTCGTGCTGCTGACCGGCCTGGACGCGCCGCGTCCGGACGCCGCCGACGCCGAGTCGCTGACCGCCTTCCGGGACCGTGCCGAACTGGCCGCCGTCGCCCTGGTCCAGGGCCTGACGGCCCGCTCGGCCTGCACGAAGACCGGTCTCAGCCTGGTCACCCGGGGTGCCGTGCCCGCGGCGGCGGAGCAGGGCGTCACCTCGCCCTTCGCCGGAACGCTCTGGGGCCTTGGCCGGGCCATCGCGCTGGAGCACCCCGAGCACTGGGCCGGCGCGATCGACCTCGACCCGCAGGCGGGGGAGAGCGACGAGGGCGCGGCGCTGACCGCGGCGCTCGCCGACACCGCCGCCGAGGACCAGCAGGCGCTGCGCGGGCAGACCCGCCGGGTGGCGCGGCTGGTGAAGTTCCCGCTGAGCGCCGAGGAGCTGCGCCGCCGGCCCCGGATCGACCGGCAGGGCACCTACCTGATCACCGGCGCGTTCGGCGGCATCGGGCAGGCCCTGGCGCGCAGCCTCGCCGACAGCGGCGCGGGCAAGCTGGTCCTGCTCGGCCGCACCCCGCTGCCGCCCCGGCAGCAGTGGCACGACGCGGAGCTGAAGCCCTCCGTCCGCGAGCGCGTCGACTTCGTGTCCGCGCTGGAGGAGACCGGGGTGCTGGTCGAGGTGGTGGCCGCCGATGTCAACGA
The DNA here is from genome assembly GCF_053587635.1 of Streptomyces sp. NPDC003635. NCBI lineage: Bacteria > Bacillati > Actinomycetota > Actinomycetes > Kitasatosporales > Streptomycetaceae > Streptomyces > Streptomyces sp. NPDC003635. The sequence continues at coordinate 182,690 of NZ_JBSFOK010000012.1, forward strand.
CATCGAGGACATGCTGCCGGTGATCCAGGGCCTGGCGACCGGCCTGCTGCCGCTGCGCGGTGTGGTGCACGCGGCCGGTACCTCGGTTCCGCAGTTCCTGCGGGACATCCCGGTGTCGGACCCGAGCGACTACGACGCCGTGTGGCGGCCCAAGGTGGTCGGCGGCTGGCTGCTGCACCAGCTGACCGAGGGCCTGGAGCTCGACTTCTTCCTGGGCTTCTCCTCGATCGCCGCGACCTGGGGCTCGCAGCACGTCACCAGCTACGCCGCCGCCAACTCCTTCCTCGACGCGCTCGCCGAGTACCGGCACGCCCAGGGCCTGACCGCCCTCACCGTGAGCTGGGGCCCGTGGGAGCTGACGTCGAACCTGTTCGGCGCCGACGTCGTGGAGTTCCTGACCTCCACCGGTCTGCGCATGCTCTCCGCACCGCAGTGTCTGCGGCTGCTGGACGCGCTGCTGGCCAAGGGCGCCCCGCAGGCGGTGGTCTGCTCCGCCGACTGGTCGGTGTACAAGCCGGTCATGGAGGCCCGCGCCGACCGCCCGGTGCTGCGCACGGTCGAGATCGACGAGGGCACCGGCGGGGGCACGTCCACGGCGGTGCTGGAGGCCGTGCAGGGGGCCGACGCGGCAGGCCGTACGGCCGTGCTGACCGGCTATCTCCAGCAGGTGCTCGGCGAGGTGCTGGCGGTGCCGCCGGAGTCGGTGCTGCCGGAGGCGGACGTGATGTCGCACGGTCTGGACTCGCTGATGGTCATGGAGGTCGTCAAGCGCTGCAAGGGCGATCTGGGCATCAGCGTGCGCCCGAGCCAGTTCTTCGAGCGGACCGCGCTGGAGGACTGGGTGCGGCTGCTCGACACCGAGCTGGGCGGCGAGGGCGAGGCCGCGCCGGAACCGGCCGCCGACTGGACCGAGCCGCAGCTGATCGCCGCCGATGTCGCCCTGGACCCGGCGATCGTGCCGGTCGGACCGGTCGGCGAGGGCTACAAGGACCCGCGCAACGTCCTGCTCACCGGCGCCACCGGCTTCCTCGGGGCCTATCTGCTCGACGAGTTGCTGGGCACCACCGAGGCCACCGTGCACTGCCTGGTCCGCTGTGACACCCCGGAGGCGGGCCTGGCCCGGATCCGCCGGAACCTGGAGCAGTACCTGCCCTGGCGGGAGGACGCCGCGGACCGGATCACGGTGGTCCCCGGCGACCTGGCCAAGCCCCGACTCGGCCTGACCGAGGCGGAGTTCACCCGGCTCGGGGGTCTGACGGACGCGATCTACCACAACGGCGCCTGGGTCAACTTCTCCTACACGTACGAGCAGTTGCGCCCCGCGAACCTGACCGGCACCGAGGAGATCATCCGGCTCGCCTGCACCGGCCCGACGCAGACCCCGGTCTCGTACGTGTCGACGTACGGCATCTGGGGCATCCCCGCCGACGGCCGGACCGTGATCGCCGAGGGCGACGACATCCTCGGCGCCGGCAAGCTGGTGACCGGTTACGTCCAGACCAAGTGGGCGGCCGAGCTGCTGGTCCGGCAGGCGCAGGAGCGCGGTATCCCGGTCGACATGCACCGCCCCGGCCGGGTCCTCGGCGACTCGCGCACCGGTGCCTGTCTGACCACGCACTTCACCACCCGGGTGATCAAGGGCTGTGTGCAGCTGGGAATGGCTCCGGACCTCGATCTGGAGATCGAGATGACCCCGGTGGACTACGTCACCTCGGGCCTGGTGCGCATCTCCCGCCGGGAGCACGCGTGGGGACTGACGTACCACCTGGTCAACCGGCGCAAGGCGGCCTTCAAGGAACTGCTGGAGGCGATGGAGCGCTTCGGCTGGGACTTCCGCACGGTCCCGGTGGAGCAGTGGTGGCGGGCGCTCCAGGACTCCTTCGCCGTCAACGACAACGAGCTGCACCCCGTGATGGGGGTGGTCGAGGAGTTCGTGGTCGGCGGCGAGGAGGCCATCGACTACGACGCCACGAACACCGTGTCGGCCCTGGCCGGCTCGGGGATCGCTTGTCCTCCGCTCGATGAGGCACTGCTCTCGCTCTACTTCGGGTGGATGGTCCGAACTGGGTACTTGCCCGCACCGTCGCGCAGGGAGAATAATTCATGGCAGGATGAATCCATCAACGGGTGAATTCATGAAGCGGTGACGCCTCCGCCCGTTGCGGCGGCCGACCCGCCCGGCCGAGCCACACTCCGCGGCCCCTCGACTGAGGGGCCCGGAACACGACGGAGAAAGGCATCTCCCCCCATGACCACATCCGAAGACCGGGTCCCCGGCGGTACCGCCGTCGGAGCGGCCCCGTTAGCGAACCCCAAGCGCTGGACGGCCCTCGTCTTCATCTGCCTGGCCCAGCTGATGGTGGTTCTCGACATCACGATCGTGAACATCGCGCTGCCGGAGATGCAGGCCGACCTCGGCTTCTCCAATGAGAACCGGCAGTGGGTCGTCACCTCGTACACCCTGGCCTTCGGCAGCCTCCTGCTGCTCGGCGGCCGGATCGCCGACTACACCGGCCGTAAGCGGGCCTTCCTGATCGCCCTGGCCGGCTTCGCCATCGCCTCCTGCCTTGGCGGCGCGGCCCCGAACATCGAGATGCTGCTCACCGCGCGTGCGCTCCAGGGCGTCTTCGGTGCCCTGCTCGCCCCCACCGCGCTGTCGCTGATCTCGGTGAACTTCACCGATCAGAGGGAACGCGCCAAGGCGTTCAGCATCTTCGGCGGCATCGTCGCCTCCGGTGCCGTCATCGGTCTGCTGCTCGGTGGTTTCCTCACCGAGTACATGGACTGGACCTGGTGCATGTACGTCAACGCGCCGATCGCCGTCATCGCCGCGTTCGGCGTGCTGTACCTCGGCCCGGAGCAGCGGGCCGCGGTGCGCGCCCGGTTCGACATCCCCGGCGTGCTGCTCGTGACCACCGGCCTCGTCGCCATCGTGTACGCGTGCAGCGAGGCCGAGTCCGAGGGCTGGGACTCCGGCCTGGTGCTGGGCCTGTTCGCCACGGGTGCCGTCCTGCTGCTGGCGTTCGTCGCGGTCGAGGCCCGTTCCTCGCATCCGCTGCTGCCGCTCAGTGTGATCAGCGACCGTACCCGCGGCAGCTCCTACCTCGCGGTGGGCGTCGCGATGATCGCCATGCTCGGCGCGCTGTTCTTCCTGACCTTCTACCTCCAGCTCGTCAAGGGGTACTCGCCGGTGGAGACCGGTCTGGCCTTCCTGCCGCTGCCGCTCGGCGTCGGCATGTTCGCCGGCGGTGTGTCCACCAAGCTGATCCCCAAGGCCCCGCCGCGCGCCCTCGTGGTGCCCGGCATGATCATCGCGGCCTGTGCGCTGTTCTGGCTGGCCGCGCTGGACCCGGGCTCGTCCTACTGGACCATGGTCGCGCCCGCCCTGTACGTCCAGGGCGCGGGCATGGGTCTGGTGATCGCGACCGCGATGAACTACGCGACCTACCGGATCGCCGACGAGCACGCCGGTGTGGCCTCCGGCACGGTCAACACCGCCCAGCAGATCGGTGGTTCGATCGGTACGGCGCTGCTGAGCACGCTGGCCGCGGACGCGGCGGCGGAGTTCCTCGCGGAACGCGGCGCCCAGGCCAAGAACCCGGCCGTCGTGCAGGAGGCGATGACCGAAGGGTTCACCACGGCGTTCACCTGGGCCGGCGCCATCATGGCCTGTGGTGCGCTGGTCATCGCCGCCTTGATGAACACGCCCAAGCCTCGGCCGGGGGAGACCAGCTCCCCGGTGGCGCACATGGGCTGACGGCTCGCACAGGGCCACGGCGGCCGGTTTCCCCGCAGGGGGGAGGCCGGCCGCCTTGCTGTGCGCCGAGCCCGCCCAAGGCCTTGGCCTGAATATGACGCTCAGATTTCCCCACGGAGTACGCCGACCCCTTTGTCAAGGCGCCCCTGGGGTTCGAGAGGCGTAAGTGATGCTCGTATACCGGTGATTTGTAGTTGTCAATGTATGTGCACGCACTTATAGACCCTCCCGACCGAAATGTGAGCGGTCTTTGAGGGGCTGCTTCTAGCTTGGCCGAAACGAAGCCCGAGCGGCTGAAAACGACCAAGGAGAGGCTTATGTCAAGTGCCGCCCTCCGTCCTAAAAGCACCACGTCGCCGCAGTACGACGTGGCCATCCTGGGATCCGGACTGGCTGGTACCAGCCTGGCCGCCTGTCTCGCCCGCAACGGCGCGAAGGTGATCGTCCTCGACGCGGGCACGCACCCCCGATTCGCCATCGGTGAGTCCACGATCCCGTACACCTCGATGCTGATGCGGCTGGTCAGCGAGCGCTACGGCGTGCCCGAGATCAAGTGGCTGACCACCTTCGAGGCCGTGCAGTCGAAGATCTCCACCAACTGCGGTGTGAAGCGCAACTTCGGCTTCCTCTACCACCGTGAGGGCGCCCGGCAGAACCCGCTGGAGACCAACGAGTTCCCGATCCCGAAGATCACCCACACCGAGAATCACTTCTTCCGCCAGGACACCGATGCCTGGATGCTCGGCGTGGCCATCAATTACGGCGCCGAGGTGCGCCAGCAGACGAAGGTCGTCGATGTCGACATCGACGACGACGGCGTCACCGTCATCCCGAGCCAGGGCGACCCGCTGCGCGTGAAGTTCGTCGTGGACGCGAGCGGTCACCGCTCCCCGCTGGCCGAGAAGTTCGGCCTCCGTGAGGAGCCCAGCCGGCTGCGCCACCACTCGCGCTCGCTGTTCACCCACATGGTCGGCGTCAAGCCGTACGAGGACACCGTCCCCAAGGGCGCCCACCACAACCCCAGCCCGTGGAGCGAGGGCACACTGCACCACATGTTCAAGGGTGGGTGGATGTGGGTCATCCCCTTCGACAACCACCCGCGGGCCACCAACGCGCTGTGCAGCGTGGGCCTCAACCTCGACCCGCGGATCCACCCCAAGCCGGATTGCTCGCCGGAGGAGGAGTTCCGCTCCTTCATCGCCAAGTACCCGGACATCGCCCCGCAGTTCGAGGGCGCCGTCGCGGTCCGCGACTGGGTGAGCACCGGCCGGCTGCAGTACTCGTCCAAGCAGACGATCGGCTATCGCTGGTGCCTGACCTCGCACGCGGCCGGTTTCGTGGACGCGCTGTTCTCCCGCGGCCTGTCCAACAGCATGGAGATCATCCACGCGCTCGGCTGGCGCCTGCTGGACGCCATCAAGGACGACGACTTCTCCGTGGAGCGGTTCGAGTACGTCCAGGAGCTGGAGCAGGGCCTGCTCGACTTCAACGACGACCTGGTGGCCAACGCCTACACGTCGTTCGGCAGCTGGTTCCTGTGGAACGCCTACTTCCGGGTGTGGTCGCTCGGTCAGATCCTCGCCACCTTCGAGATCAACCGCTCCTACGCCCGCTTCCTGGAGAACCACGACCCGAAGGTCCTCGAGCGCCTGGAGCGGCAGGCACCCGACGGGGCCATCCCGGACTACGCCCCGGCCCGCAAACTGCTCAGGACGATGAGCGAGACGGTCCAGGAGGTCCAGAACGGCCGCCTGGACCACCGCGAGGCCGCCGATGTCCTGATCCAGCTGCTGCGCGACGCGGACTTCGTACCGCCCGCCTTCGGCCTCGCCGACCCGGACAACCACTGGACCGACGCGTCGACCGCCAAGATCCTCCAGACCCTGCGCTGGGCGCGGACCCAGGCCCCCAAGGAGATCGGCGACCTGACCTGGGAAGGGCTCACGCTCTTCATCAAGAAGCGCTTCGACCGCGAGGAATTCAAGATCACGGAGGAGCTGACCCACATGGCCGCGGGCTGGCCGCTGATCGGGCGGGCGCTCCGGGTGCCCGCGCCCAAGTGATCGCACCCGGACAGAGCCCCGCCTCCCATCAGCTCGACAGCCCACAGGAGTTCCCATGTCCGACAGCCCGACCAGGGCCGGCGGCTCGTTGCCGGTGTACGACGTGGCGATCCTGGGGTCCGGTATCGCCGGCTCCATGCTCGCCGCGGTCCTGGCCCGCAACGGCGTCAAGGTCCTGCTCCTGGACGCCTCGGCTCACCCGCGCTTCGCGATCGGCGAGTCGACGATCCCGTACACCCTGGTGTGTCTGCGCACCATCTCCGAGCGCTACGACGTGCCGGAGATCAAGACGCTGGCCACCTTCACGAACGCCACGAAGGTGCTCGGTCCCAAGTTCGGTGTGAAGAAGCACTTCAGCTTCCTCCTCCACCACGAGGGCCAGGACCAGGACCCGAAGGAAGTCAACCAGTTCGGCACCCCTGGTCTGCTGCACGAGGCCAGTCATCTCTACCGCCAGGACACCGACGCGTACATGTACCACGTGGCCCTGAAGTACGGTGCCACCGCCCGGCAGAACTTCCGGGTCGCCGACGTCGACTTCGACGACCGGGGCGTCACCCTGAGCACCGCCGCGGGCGAGCAGTACCGGGCCCGCTACGTGGTGGACGCCAGTGGCTTCCGCTCCCCGCTCGCGGAGAAGTTCAACCTCCGTGAGGACCCGTGCCGGTTCAG